>JAPKDA010000121.1 GCA_028822695.1 Akkermansiaceae bacterium | reverse complement strand
GGCACCTACGAGATCTCAGTTCTCCGATGGCCGGAAGAAGCGAACCAACCAATCACCGCCGCTCTCCCTCCTGGAAAAAACGTCCCGGGTGCCAGCAAGGCATTCCGCACCGCGCACGGGGTCCAAGTCGCCGCCACCAAAGCCACCCTCCGCATCGACGGAAAGGAAATCGAAAGCAAGGACGTGAACAAAGGCGCAACCAAGGTCACCTTCACCACCGAACTCACCGCCGGCTCCCACCAACTCTCGCCAATCTTCCACACCAAGGATCGCGAAATGGGCTGCTTCTATACCATCGTCACCAAAAAATGAGGGGAGCACAGGCATCTTGCCTGTGTCATCAACCTTGAGCCTCTGCCCCGCCCCAGTTTCCCCCAAATCGGGTAAATAGCGGGTGACATCTTAAGGAGAAGTTGTAAGACAGCATCCACTTCGCGCCTCTCCAGAGCCGATTCCCGCGATCCTGTCCTATGAAATCCGCCATCACTCTCTGCCAAGTCACCGAGGCCGCCGCAGGCCCCTTCGTCTTCCACGATCCTCTCCCCGACGGCTTCGCCAAAGCCAAGGACCTCGGCTACGACGCCGTCGAACTCTTCCTCCCCGGCCCCCACGCCGTCTCTATCGACGACATCAAGTCCCTCCAAGCCGAACACAGCCTCGACATTGCCGCCGTCGGAACCGGTGCCGGCATGGTCAAACACGGACTCTCCCTTACCGATCCCGATGCCTCGAAGCGCGAAGAAGCCATCGAGTTCATCAATGCCATGATCGACTTCGGCGGCCAACTCGGCGCCCCCGCCATTCTCGGTTCCATGCAGGGCAAGTGGGGCGGCCACGTTTCCCACGACCAAGCGCTCGGCTGGCTTGCCGAAGCTCTCGCCACCTTCGCGCCACGCGCCGCTCGTCACGATGTCCCTTTCATCTACGAGCCACTCAACCGCTACGAGACGAACCTCATCAACCACCTCGCCGAAGGTGCCAAATATCTCGAGGCCCACAACCTCAACAACATCGTCCTCCTTGCCGACCTGTTCCACATGAACATCGAGGAAAGCAACGTCGCTCAGGCAATCCTCGACGCAGGCAAACACACCGGCCACGTCCACTTCGCCGACTCCAACCGCCAGGCCATGGGCTTCGGTCACACCGACGCAGCTCCCATCGTCGCCGCCCTCAAGGAAGTCGGCTACACCGGCTACCTCAGCGCCGAAGTCTTCCCCCTCCCCGACGCCCACCAATGCGCCGCCCAGGAAATCAAGGCCATCCGCGAAGCGCTCTCCTAACCTCCCCCCTGGGACCGCGGATCTTTAGTCCGCCCCACCCTTCCTGCCACTCGCCTCCCCAACTCCCATTCGTGTCCTTTCGCGGTTCCAATAACCACTAACCAATCCCTGCTTTGAAAAAGCGACCACTCGGCAAGACCGGCATCGACCTGCCCATCCTCTCCTTCGGCGCGTCCTCCCTCGGCGCGGAGTTCCGTGATGTTTCCCTCGACGAGGTCATGCAGTCCACCAAGACCGCCCTCGACCTCGGAATGAACTTCATCGACACCTCCCCGTTCTACGGACGGGGCATGTCGGAGATCATGCTCGGCCTCGGGCTCAAAGGCATCCCCCGCGATTCCTACCTCCTGGGCACCAAACTTGGCCGCTACTCGGACGTCCACTTCGACTTCTCTCCAAAACGCGTCGAAGAGTCCGTCCACATCTCTCTCCAACGCCTCAAAACCGACCACCTCGACGTCCTTCTCCTCCATGATGTCGAGTTCGTCTCCCTTCCACAAATTTGGGAGGAAACCCTCCCCGCACTTCTGAAGCTCAAGGAGCAAGGCAAGGCCCGCGCCATCGGCTTCTCCTGCTACCCGATGAAGACCTTCAACACCGTCCTCGATCACATCGAAGACGACATCGACTGTCTCCTCGCCTATAACCGCTACACCCTCCAGAACGACACCTTCACCGAACTCCTGCCCCGTCTCGAAGCGAAAGGCATCGGAGCCATCGGCGCCGGCCCCTTCTCGGCCCGTCTTCTCACCAACGCGCCCCTCCCCGATTGGCTCAAGGAATCCGAAGAGGTCAAGGCCGCCGCCCGCACCGCCGCAAAACTCTGCGACGACCGCGGCATCGACATCGCCCAACTCGCCCTCCAATACGCCTGCGCCCACGAAGGCATCGCCACCACCGTCGCCGGTTCCGCAAACCCGAAGAACATCAAGAAATGGGCCAAGTGGCTTGCTGAACCAATGGATCAAGAACTCCTCACCGACGTCCAAGCCCTCTTCGCCCCCGTCATGAACACCGGCCACCTCGAAGGCCTCCCCGAAAACAACTAGCCCAGGGGAGCGCCTGCTTCCAGCCGGCGAACCTCCAAATCCCCCCCGGGGCCCAGCCCACAAACTCCCTCTTCTCTCAACAACCAACCACGTCCCCACCATGTCCTACGCCATCGAATTCACCGACGTCAAAGAAATCAAACCCGTCGACCTCCCCGACGTCGAAGCCCCCGGTCCCGGCGAGGCACTCGTCCGCACCCATCGCATGGGCATCTGCGGCACCGACCTCTCCTGCTACCTCGGCAAGTTCCCCTTCTTCGCCTACCCCCGCACCCCCGGCCACGAACTCGGCCTCGAAGTGATCGCCGTCGGTGAAGGCGTCACCAACGTGAAGACCGGCGACAAATGCTCCCTCGAGCCCTACGTCAACGACCCGTCCACCATCGCTTCGAAAAAAGGAAAGTCCAACGCCTGCCCCAAGGTGCAGGTCATCGGCGTCCACAAATCCGGCGGACTTCGCAAGTCCAACTGGACCGTCCCCGCCCACAAGCTTCACCCCGGCAACGAACTCTCCTACGACGAACTCGCCCTCGTCGAGACCCTCGCCATCGGCTTCCACGCCGTGAAACGCGGCAACCCACAACCCGGCGAAACGGTCATGGTCATCGGCGCCGGCCCCATCGGCCTCGCCTGCCTCGAGTTCCTCAAGCTCATGGATGTCAAAGTCCTCGTCGTCGACTTCGCCCAAAATCGCCTCGATTTCTGTGCCGAAAAACTCGGCATCCCTCACCCCATCCAAGCCAAACCCGACGGCGCCCACCTCGCCGAGATCGAAACGATCACGGAAGGCGGCTTTTGTGACGTCATCATCGACGCCACCGGTCACGCCGGCTCCATGGTCCAGTGCTTCGAATACGCCGCCGTCGGTGCCCGCGTCGTCTACGTCGGCATCACCGCCCAGGACATCACCTTCCCCCAGGCACCCTTCTTCCACCGCCGCGAACTCTCCGTCATCGCCAGCCGCAACGCTCTACCCGCCGATTTCCCCGAGATCATCGAGATCCTCAAATCCGGCAAGATCGACCTCAGCAACTGGATCACCCACCGCCTCGACATCGAGGAGGTCCCCACCGGCTTCGACAAATTCACCGACCCCGCCACCGGCGCCATCAAAGCCGTCATCACCGTCAACGATTAAGCATCTCCCAAAACGAGGGCGAGACGCCCACGCGCCCCTCTCCCCCAATAACTGATAACCAATAACTGATAACCGTTTTTATGAAAACCTGTCCTAAATTCACCTTCGGCGTCGGCGATCGATTCGCACACGGCGCACACGCCCAGCTTCAAGCCTTCATCGCCGCCAAGGAACTTGGCATCGACATCGTCCCGACCTGGAACAAGTCGAACCGCGAGCACGAAATCATCGGCTCCGAGCCCCAGCAAACCCGCGACGCTGCCGACAAGGCCGTGGCCGACCTCGGTTGGACCGGCGAATACCTCCTCGACGCCGACCACATCAACCTCGGCACCGTCGACCGCTTCATCGCCCCCTGCAACTTCTTCACCCTCGACGTTGCCGACGACATCGGTGAAGCCGCAGACCCCGCTGACGTGGCCGCCTTCATCGCCAAGCACCCCGAGCTCATCGGCACCGTCAGCATCGACGGCATCGACCAGCCTTTCGAAATCACCCAAGCGGATGTCGAAAAGACCGCCAACCAATTCCTCAAGGCCACCCAGAAAGCCAAGGCAATCTACGACCACATCGTCGCCGCCAAAGGCCAGGACGATTTCATCACGGAAATCTCCATGGATGAAACCGACAACCCGCAAACTCCCCCCGAGATGCTCATCATCCTCGCCGCCATCGCCGATCAGGGAGTCCCCATCCAAACCATCGCACCGAAATTTACCGGCCGCTTTAACAAGGGCGTCGACTACGTCGGAAACGTCGCGCAGTTCGAAAAGGAGTTCAACGACGACCTCGCCGTGATCGCCCACGCCATCAAAGCCTACGGCCTCCCCGCGGCGCTCAAACTCTCGGTCCACTCCGGATCCGACAAGTTCTCGATCTACGAGCCGATCAAGAAAGCCATCGCCCGCACCGGCGCCGGTCTTCACATCAAGACCGCCGGCACCAACTGGCTCGAGGAAGTCATCGGCCTCGCCGAGGCAGGCGGAGACGCCCTCGCCCTCGCCAAGGACATCTACGCCAAGGCCCTCGACAAGAAAGCCGCCCTCTGTGAGCCCTACGCCACAGTCATCGACATCGACGACTCAAAGCTCCCAAGCGCTGACGAAGTCAACGGCTGGACCAGCGAGCAATACGTCGCCGCCCTCACCCACGACCAAAGCAACCCCGGCTACAACCAACACCTCCGCCAGTTGCTTCACGTCGGCTTCAAGATCGCCGCCCAACTCGGCGACACCTACCTCGATGCCCTCAAGGCCAACAGCGAAGTCGTCGGCGCCAAAGTCACCGGCAACCTCCTCGACCGCCACATGAAACCCCTCTTTGGAGGGTAAACCACCTTCAACCCCTCACATGAAAGCGACGGTCCAAGGACCGTCGCTTTTTCATGCCCATAAACTACTCCCCCCGTCGCTGCGCAAACATCCACCGGAAGAACTCCACATCCCCATACGGTTTCCGCGCTGCATCATGACCAAGATCCTCCAAGACGATCACCTCCGCCTTCGTCCCCCCGGCCTTCTTGATCGTAGCCAGAATCATCTCGCCACGATCCGGCGGCACGACCCGGTCCTTTCCTCCGTAGTAGGCCTTCATCGGGATCCCCGCGAGCTTCTTTCCCCACAGCTCCAGGTCCTTCGTCACGTCCTTCGGACCCAAGGCCCCCAATCCTCCCACCATTGGCGCAATCGCCGCAAAGTGCTGCGGACTTGCCGCCGCCCACGCAAAGGTCCCGTAGCCCCCCATGCTCGTTCCCGTCAGATACACCCGGTCCTCATCCACCGGCAGGGTCTTCAGCAAGTGCGCCAAGAGGACATCCAGATCAGCCGGCACCCAGCCACCCTTCGCGCCCTCCTTCCTCGGACTCTTCATCGCCTGCGGAGCAACCAGCAAGGTCCTGATCCCCACACCCTCAATCAGCTTCAGCTGATTCACGGGCCGCTTGATCACTCGTTGGATCTCCCCGCCAACCCCTCCCGCTCCGTGCAGCATGATCACCAGGGGTAGCTTCTCCTCTCCCTGAGCCAACGACTCCCCATAAACTCCATACTCCGGATTCAACGAAATGGTCTTCGCGGCCTCGTCCTCCGGCAAACGATGCACCTTCCCCGTCAACTGCCCAGCCTCCACGAGGCCATGGCTCAGAAACAAAACGAAACTGCACAGGAACCGGATCATCGGCTCATCAGAGCACGAATCCCCTCGCCCTCACACTCTTAAAACTGATAACCAATCACCGAGAACTGCGAAGCACATGATCGACTCCCACCACCACCTTTGGAACTACTCCGTCGAAGAATACCCTTGGATCCCCGCTGGCTCCCCCCTCGCGCAAAACCAGATCCTCCCCGAACTCGAAGCAGCCACCACCGCCGCCGAGGTCGAAGGCACGGTCGTCGTCCAAGCCCGCCAAGTCATCGAGGAATCCGATTGGCTCCTTTCCCTCGCCGACCAAACCGACCTCATCAAGGCCGTCGTCGGCTGGGCCCCCCTCATCGAAAAAAACGTCGGCAAGGACCTCGAGCGCCTCGCCCTTCACCCGAAATACCAAGCCGTCCGCCACGTTCTTCAGGAAGAGCCCGACGAATACTTCCTCCTCGATGACTTTCACCGTGGCCTCGCTCTCCTTCCCACCCTCCATCTCCGCTACGACCTCCTCCTCTTCCAACGCCAACTCCCCCTCGGCATCCAACTCGTCGATCGCCAACCAGATCTCGGCATCATCGTCGATCACATCGCCAAACCGGAAGTGCAGAACGGCCGCATCGAATCCGACTGGAAACGCGACATGCGCGAACTCGCCAAACGCGACAACATCCTCGGCGTGAAATTTTCCGGGCTCGTCACCGAATTCCCCGAAGGCGACATCGACCCCGACACGGTCCGCGCCTACTTCGAAGAATCCCTCAACATCTTCGGACCCGACAAACTCATGTTCGGCACCGACTGGCCCGTCTGCCTCCTCCGCATCGACTCCTACAAATCCTGGGCCGACACCGTCCGCAGCCTCATCTCCTCCCTCTCCCCCGACGAGCAAACTGCCATCAGCGCAGGCAACTGCCGCAAAGC
>JAPKDA010000120.1 GCA_028822695.1 Akkermansiaceae bacterium | reverse complement strand
GCAGCGGTTTTGTTGGTAGGTGGCGTGGTTTCGGCTGAGGGGCATCGGGTCTTGTTGCAGGGGAACGGTCGTTTGGCTGTTTGGGAGGGCGGGGAGGAAACGTGGGAGATGAAGTGGGGAGGGATTCATGACCTTCATGCGCTGCCGAATGGCAACTACATGGTGCAACGGGCGATGCGGGAGGTGGTGGAGATTGATCCGAAGACGAAGGAGGTGGTTTGGAGCTATGATTCCTCGAAGGCGAACGGCAACGAAGGGAAGAGGGTGGAGGTGCATGCGTTTCAACCGTTGAAGGATGGTGTGGTGATGATCGTAGAGAGTGGTCCGGCTCGGATCATTGAGGTGAATCGTGAGGGGAAGATTCTGAAGGAGATCAAGATGAAGGTGGATCATCCGCATCCGCATCGCGACACGCGATTGGTGCGGAAGTTGGAGAACGGAAACTATCTGGTTTGTCACGAGGGTGACGGAGCGGTGCGGGAGTATGATGGGGCGGGGAAGGTTGTTTGGGAGTACGCGGTGCCACTGTTCGGCAAGAAGCCGAAGGGTGGGCATGGGCCGGAGGCTTGGGGGAATCAGACATTTGGGGTGGTGCGGTTGAAGAGTGGAAATACGCTGATTTCGACAGGCAATGGTCACGCGGTGATTGAGGTGACGCCCGAGAAGAAGATTGTGTGGCAGCTGAAGCAGAATGATCTGGAAGGGATCAAGTTTGCGTGGGTGACGACTTTGGAGGTGTTGCCGAATGGAAACTATGTGATCGGAAATTGCCATGCGGGTCCGGGACAGCCGTTGTTGGTGGAGCTGGAGCCGAAGACGAAGAAGGTGGTTTGGCAGTTGGACGAGTTCGAGAAGTATGGGAACTCTGTGCCGAACTCGGTGCTGTTGGACGTGCTGGGGAAATCGATTCGGTAGTGAATGATCCTATTTTAGAGCTGGAGAATGTCACGATTTGGTGTGGCGACACGCGGGTGTTTCATCGCTTTTCGCTGTCGATTGAGGCGGGGGAGAGTGTGGCGGTATTGGGTGGGAATGGCGCGGGGAAGAGTACCTTGCTGGCCTTGATTGCCGGAGATGTGCGAACGGCGGCGGAGGAAGAGTCTTCAGCGCGGCTGTTTGGAGAGGAGCACTGGGCACTGGATGAATTGCGGGGTCGGGTGGGGGTGGTGATGCCGGAGAAGTCGCGGTTGTTTCTGCGGACGGAGTTGGCTGCGGATGTGGTGTTGAGTGGGTTTCGTGGGGCTTATGGACGGACGCGGCACATGCGGTTTTCGGCTGAGGAGAAGAAGAAGGCGGCGAAGGCGATCCGGCAGGTGAAGATGCAGAAGCTGGCGGGGCGGGGATTTGGTGAGTTGTCTTCTGGGGAGCAGCGGCGATTTTTGGTGGCTCGGGCCTTGGCGCATGAACCGGAGGTGTTGGTGTTGGATGAGCCGACCACGGCCTTGGATTTACCGGGGGCGATGGGCTTGTTGGAGATGGTGAGGGAGTTGATTCGGGGCGGGACAGCGGTGGTGATGGTGACGCACGATGCGCGGGAGATTCCGCCGGAGATTGAGCGGGTGGTGTTGTTGAAGGGCGGGAAAATTCTCGCGGATGGGGGGAAGAGGAAGGTGATGACGGCGGAGTTGTTGGGGAAGTGCTATGGGATGGCGTTGGAGGTGCGTTGGAATGCGGGGCATTGTGAGGTGCGGGCGCGGTGAGTTGGTTGAGGTTTTCTTTAACCCCTCCCGGGCTTGGGGAGGGCGGAGGTTGAGCCGTCGCGACGCGACGTGGGATGTGCGAGAGGGGTGTCCGGGGGATGAGTCTCCCGGTTGACATGGGTGGTCCCTCGGGGACTGGGAGGCGGCGGGTGGTGTTGGCCGGGGGACTTGGAAGGTTGGGGCCGTCCCCTACCTTGCGCGCCTGTCGCCGCCGAATTGATCGATAGAATGTTGTGGTGCGGGAGCGTATCTGGGGAGTCTGACAGTGATGTGTCACCTCACTATGAAAAAATCCCTTTGTTCCGCCGTTCTCGCCCTGACCATTTTCGCTCCTTTGGAGGACGCGGATGCGGACCGGCCGAATATTGTGTTCATCCTTGCTGATGATCAGTCGCCGTTTGATTTGGATGTGTATGATCCGAAGTCGAAGTTGGAGACGCCGCACATTTCGCGGCTGGCGGCGGAGGGGATGGTTTTTGATGGGGCGTATCACATGGGATCATTTTCGGGGGCGGTGTGTTCGCCATCGCGGCACATGGTGATGTGTGGGCGGACGGTATGGCATTTGCCGAATGCGAAGGGGGCGATCAAGAACGGGCTGTGTCCGGAGGGTTTGGAGAGCAGCACGATGGCGGCGGTATTTAATGCGGCGGGCTATGACACGATGCGGACGTGCAAGAAGGGGAACAGTTATGCCGGAGCGAATAAACAGTTCACGGTGGTTCATGATGCCACGAAGCGCGGTGGGACCGAGGAGTCCGGGAGTGCGTGGCATGGGGAGCAGGTCTTGGATTATTTGAAGGGGAGGCAGGAGACGAAGGACAAGGATCCATTTTTGATCTACTTTGGGTTTTCCCATCCGCATGACACGCGTGATGGCACTCCGCGATTGTTGGCGAAGTATGGGGCGACGAACCACACGGATAAGAATTCACTTCCTGCTGCGAACGAGAAGCAGCCGCCGTTGCCGATTAACTATTTGGAGGCGCATCCGTTTCATCATGGTCATCCCGGACTTCGTGATGAGGTGTCGGTGAAGGGAGTGTGGGCGAAGCGCGATGAACGGACGATTCGGAATGAATTGGGTCGGGAATTCGCGTGTTCCGAGAATATTGATGATCAGGTTGGGCGGGTGTTGAAGAAGTTGGAAGAGATGGGGGAGTTGGAGAATACCTACATCGTCTACACTGCGGATCATGGCATGGCGATCGGCCGGCATGGATTGCAGGGGAAGCAGAATCTTTATCAGCATACCTGGCGGGTGCCGTTCATCGTGAAGGGTCCAGGGATCAAGGCGGGAAGCCGGACGACGGGGAATATTTACTTACTCGATGTGTTGTCGACGCTTTGTGATCTCACGGGAGTGAAGGCCCCGAAGAGCAGCGAGGGGACGAGCTTCAAGCCGGTGTTGAAAGGGGAAAAGGAGACGGTTCGAGAGGTTCTTTACGGAGCCTATTGTGGCGGGACGAAGCCGGGGATGCGCTGTGTGAAGAAGGGGGACTGGAAGTTGATCAAGTATGACGTGATGGATGGCTCGGTTCGGGAGACGCAATTGTTTAACTTGAAGGACAATCCCAATGAGTTTCTCGCGGAGCACAAGAAGAAGGACGCGAAGCTGACTAATCTGGCTGTAGATCCGAAACACGCGGAGAAGTTGGTGGAGATGGAGGCCTTGTTACTTTCCGAGATGCGGCGGTTGAATGATCCTTATCGCTTGTGGAAT
Organism: Akkermansiaceae bacterium; assembly: GCA_028822695.1. Taxonomy (GTDB): domain Bacteria; phylum Verrucomicrobiota; class Verrucomicrobiia; order Verrucomicrobiales; family Akkermansiaceae; genus JAPKDA01. The sequence continues at coordinate 3,197 of JAPKDA010000120.1, read as the reverse complement.
CAGCCGGATGATGGGTTGCCGGAGCGGGCCAAGGTGGCGCCTCGACGCAAAAAGGTGAAAAAGTTGGGGAAGAAGAAGGGCGCGGCGAAGTAAGGGCGATGAGAGGAGTGCGGTTGGTGGAAGGAGGCGACCGGGACAGTCACCCTACGTTGGGAAGCGGAACATGACCGAGAGGGTGATGGGGATTTGCCCGCTAGGATCTGGCGTTCTTCCAGTAGGCGTATTCGCTTCGGTTGAAGTCGATGTACTCGGGAGAAATGTCGGAGGTATAAATCGTGTAGTCGGCGCGTCCGAGGTGGAGGTCGATGGTGATCGTGAATTCCTTTTCGTCGGCGATGGCGCGAAGTTCGTGGAGGTCGGTCTTGGCGACGAGGCCGCCTTCACAGGCTGGTTTTCCGTTGTAGGAAATGTCGATGAGTTCCTCGCGGATGCGGGCGCGGGAGTAGCCGACGGCGTGGATGACGCGTCCCCAGTTCGGGTCGCCTCCGTTCCAGGAGGCTTTGACGAGGGCTGACTTGGAGACTGCCTCGGCGACTTTCTTTGCGTCGAGGTAGGTCGGGGCACCCTTGACTTCGAGAGTGACAAACTTCGTGACGCGTTCGCCGTCGCGGACGATCGCTTTGGCGAGTTCGAGGAGAACGTGTTGGAGGGCGTCGCGGAATTGGCGGCAGGCCTTGCTGCCGCGAGCAATGCGAGGTCCGCCCGCGGCGCCATTGGAGAGGACGAGGACGGTGTCGTTGGTGCTCATGTCACCGTCGATGCAGATTCGGTTGAAGGAGTCCTCAACGGTATCGAGAACGTTCTTCTGGAGGCAGGTCTTGCTGAGGTTCGCGTCGGTGGTGACGAAGCAGAGCATGGTGGCCATGCTGGGGCAGATCATGCCGGCTCCTTTGGCGCAGGCGCCGATGCGGACTTTTTGGCCGTCGAGGTCGACGGTGATGGCGATTTCCTTTTTGGTCGTGTCGCTGGTCATGATGGCCTTGGCGACGGCCTCGCCGTTCTTGGCGGAGAGGGTTTCGCAGAGCGGCGCGATCTTGTCGGTGATACGATCGATGGGGAGGGGGAGGCCGATGACGCCGGTGGAGCAGACGCCGACTTCGCGGCGGGTGAGGCCGAGTGCCTTGGCGGTGGCGTCGGCCATGGCCCGGGCGTCATTGATGCCGCGCACTCCGGTGCAGGCATTGGCGTTGCCGCTGTTGGCGATGATGGCGCGGAGATCCTTGGCGCGAAGGTGAGCCTGGGTGATGCGGACTGGAGCAGCCTTGACCTTGTTGGTGGTGAAGGTGCCGGCGGAGATGCAGGGGAGATCGGAGGCGATGATGGTGAGGTCGTCGCGGGTGCCTTTGGCGTCCTTGATGCCTGCGGAAATAGCGGCGGCACGGAATCCTTTCGGGGCGCAAAGGCCACCTTTGATCTGCTTGAAGGGCATGGAACGAGAAGGGCGAATCCTGAGCTTGAGTGGTGTCAGACGATTTGCAATCCGGTTGTTTCCGCAAATCCTGCCATCAGGTTCATGCTTTGGATTGCTTGGCTAGCAGCTCCCTTGCCAAGGTTGTCTTCGGCGCTGAGAAGAAGGAGTCGGCCGGTGCGGGGGTCGTGGTGCCAGCCGATGTCGATGAAGTTGGTGCCAGTGACATTTTTTGTGTCGGGACAGCCTCCGGGGCCGAGGAGTCGGACGAAGGGGGAGTTGGCGTAGGCGGACTCCAGGGCGGCGGAGACGTCGTCCAGTGAGCCGGTGAGGGTCGCGGTGGTAGTGGTGCAGATGCCTGCATTGACCGGGACGAGGTGGGGAATGAAGGTGATGACGACGGGAGATCCGGCGGCGAGGGAGAGTTCCTGTTCGATTTCCGAGAGGTGTCGGTGTTTGGGGAGGCCGTAAGCGCGGACGCTTTCGTTACACTCGACGTAGAGGAGTGAGAGGTCGGCTTTGCGGCCAGCGCCGCTAACGCCGCTGCAGGAATTGGCGACGATGGAGGCGGGGTCGATGAGTTTGTTGTGCAGGAGGGGGAGGAGAGGGAGGATGATGGAGGTCGGGTAACAGCCGGGAGAGGCGACAAGGCGGGCATCGGTGATGGCTGCGCCGTGGATTTCGGGGAGACCGAAGATCGCTTCGGGGAGGAGTTTGGGGGCTGGGTGGGTTTCGCCGTAGAATTCCTTGTAGACTTCGGCGTCGTGGACGCGGAAGTCGGCGCTGAGGTCGATGACGCGGAGGCCTTTGTCGAGAAGGGCGGAGGCGTAGGCGGCGGCTTTGCCGTGCGGGAGGGCGAGGAAGGCGATTTCGGCACCGCTGGCGGCGACCTGATCCATGTCGGCGTCGATAAAATTGAGGTCCGCACCGGGAAGGCCGGAGAAGCGGGGGAAGACAGTGCTGACGGGAGTGCCAACGTTGCTGCGCGAGGTGATCGCGACGAGGTCGACCTGGGGGTGCGCGAGGAGGAGGCGGACCAGGTTGCTCCCTGTGTATCCGCTGGCTCCGAGAATGGCTGCTTTGATGCGCTTCATCGTGTTGAGGACGGAGATAGCGGGAGGCCGGGGGCTTGGGAATTGCTTTTTTTGGATGAATGGACCTGGGAGACTCTAAAACCGCGAACCAGCCTTCGCGCTCCGCTTGCTATGGAGGTCAAGATGGACACGAATTTGATGGGGAAAGGGGAGCCCGTGGCCGCAAGCCTAAATAGCGGCTTGCCAAGCTGGAGGGCTGCCGTTTAGCTTCCGCCACTGTTCGGGACGTAGCGCAGCTTGGTAGCGCGTTTCACTGGGGGTGAAGAGGTCGCAGGTTCGAATCCTGTCGTCCCGACCATACAAAAGAGGCCGCCTACGGGGCGGCCTCTTTTGTGGGGAGGAGAGACAGGGTTCGAACGCAGTTTGAATGCTCCGCCGCTTGTTAAGCGGCAAGCCACCAGATCGGCCTCCGGAGGAGGAGGCCGGAAATCGAATGGGCTGAGCGGAGCGACCGTCCCTTACCGGTTCTTCTCTTCTTCGGGGATGTCTTCGGGTGGGCCGTCGTCATCCTCGTCGTCGTCGGTTTCCTCGGGCCACGGGTCGCTGATGTCTTCGCTTTCACCTTCTTCGGTGGCGGCGGGATCGCTTTCCTCGTGGAAATCGAACTCGGGAGCGACGGGACCATCGTCTTGGATACGTTGCTGGTGCTCGTTGGCGTGATCTTCCGTGTGATCTTCCGCGTGATCTTCCGCGTG
>JAPKDA010000119.1 GCA_028822695.1 Akkermansiaceae bacterium | reverse complement strand
GTCGTAGGTGACCAGAGCGTTGGAGAAGAAATGGGTTGTTTTACCGAGGGCTTCGGCGGGGAGGTCAAAGGAGTTTTCCGAAGCGTCGTTCCCGTCCAGATACCGCGTTTCTGATGTGCCCCAGCTGAGGAGATCCTCGGAGTAGGAGGTGTGAAAGAATGATCCGGTGGGCTGGTTGAAGTCGAGGGTTGTAGAGGAGGGGGCGAGGGAGTTGGAGAGGGTGGGGGTTGAAACTACGGGCAGTCCCTGGGCGAAGGGGTCAAAGGTGACTCCGTGGTAGTCGACGGTGATGGAGTCGATGGTGACGTCGGTAAGGGGTTTGCTGTTGCTGTTGACGGGGACATTGTTGATCGTGGTGACGAGGGTCTGGCTGGCTCCGGTGGCGATTTTTCCAAAGACGATGTGTATTCCGTTGAGGTGGCTGGCGGGAGCGGCGGTGAGGAAGATTTGGGAGCCGTTCGAGTTGGGTCCCGAGTTTGCCATGGAGATGACGAAGGCGTTGTCGTGGTTGAGGCCGTTGGTGACTTCCGCGCCATCCAGAAAGCTGTATCCGGGGCCGTCGGATCCGTCGCCTTTCTGCGAGCCGGTTTGGTTCATGAAGCCGGCGATGACGCGGTGGAAGATGATGCCGTTGTAGTAAGGGGTGTTCTGACGGACGACTCCGGTGGTGGAGTCGATCCAGGGAAATTTTCCCGTGGCGAGTCCGATGAAGTTGGCGGTGGCTACCGGAGCTTTCACGTGATCCAGCTCGATGGTGATGATACCGAGCGATGCGCCGTTTTCGTAGACGTCAATATCAGCGGTGATGATCTGTGCGCTGAGGGGGGAGGCCAGGGCGAGTAGCGCCGCGAGGGTCATGGTGAGGGGGTTCACGCGGGGTAACTAAGAGGAGATGGTGGGCGGAGGCAATCGGAAATGGTGGGTGGGGAGGTGAAAGCGGTTGAATTTCAAGGAGATTCGCATTGTCAGGGGGCTTGATGCAGGGGACTTTGGCGGCGTTGATGAGCAAGATGGATGGGAAGCAGGGTGTGGCCCTTTTTGATTTGGACCAGACTTTGGTGCCTTGGGACACGCAGTTGTTGTTTTGCAATTGGGTGCTGAAGCACGAGGGGATGCGGCGTTTGTATCTCTTGGTGTTCCTTCCCTTTTTGCCGTTGGTGTATGTGCTGGGTGGGGAAGGGATGAAGCGGGTCTTTCTGAGCTTTCTATTGGGGATGAAGCGGGAGCGGGTGGAGGAGTTGGTGGGTAGTTTTGTAGAGCGCTATGTGCCGGCGGAGTTTTATGGGGAGCTGTTAGAGGAGGTGGCCAAGGAGAAAGCGAAGGGTCGATTGACGGTGCTGACCTCGGCGAGTCCGGAGATCTATGCGAGGCCGATCGGGGAGGCGTTGGGGTTTGATGTGTCGTTCGGGACGCGGGTGGAATACGGGGAGGTGGTGGGGCTCTTTCCGGATTTCACACGGGGGAACAACAAGGGCGCGGCGAAGGTGGCGCGTTTTGAGGAGGAGTTGGGTTTGGTGCCGGAGGGAGGGAAATTTGCGAATAGTGCGGGTTACAGCGACAGCAAGGCGGACCTTCCGATATTGGAGTTGTGCGAGGAGGTGACCGCGGTGCATCCGGAGGGGATGTATGCGGAATTGGCTGAGAAGCGGGGGTGGAGGGTGATGACTCCGCCGCGGCCGTGGAAAGACCGACGGGCGTTTGGAATCGCGGCGATGCGGATGATGTTCGGGTTGTGGCCGATTTAGCGAGCTTGTTGCGGGGATGGCGGTTGAGGGGAGGTGCGGTGGTGAAACCGCTGAAATAGCGGAGTGGTTCCGCTCAGGAAAAAAGGCGATTCAGAAAGCCTTTACCCCGTGAATAGGGCTGCTATATCCTCCGCAGCCGAGGTGACTTGGTGAGGTAATGAAGCGACGACGAGAAAGAAATCTGGGGCGTGGGTCCACGTCCGGCAAAGCGTTGCGGTGCCGCTCGACCATGCTCTATTGCATTGGGTCAGCGGCTTTTTCTTTGGCGGGAGGGCCATATGGTGCGACGACGAGTTTTTATATCAAATTCAAACAACAATGAAACAGACATCAACATACATGAGCGCGGGAGTGCTGGGTGCAGTGCTTCTCCTGGCGGCTTGCGGGGAGAAAAAAGAAGAAGTGAACACCAACGGGGGTGGAGGTGGCGGAGAGCCAGTTCCCGCTCCGGCAGCGGTGTTGAAGTTTTCGGCAATTCCGGACAGCGACACCACGGCGCAGGCGGAGAAGTACAAGCCGGTGGCTGACTACTTGGCGAAGGCGCTCGAGATCGAAGTCGAGTTTGTGCCAGCGGACAGCTACGGATCCTCGGTGGAAAAATTCCATAACGGCGACGTGCAATTGGCTTGGTTCGGTGGAGTGTCCGGAGTGCAGGCACGGGCTGATGTGGGGGGTGCCCGGGCAATTGTTTCCGGTGCAAAGGATTTGCAGTTCAAGTCTTACTTTATCGCCAATACCTCTACGGGACTCATCGAGTCGGATACCTTTCCGATGGAGATTGCGAACCTGACCTTTACCTATGGTAGTTCAAGTTCGACCTCCGGTTGTATCATGCCGACGAACTATTTGATGAAGGCGACGGGCAAGACGCCGGACGAGTTCTTCAAGAAGCCGCCGGTTGGTTTTTCGGGAGCGCACGACAAGACGGCTCTGCAGGTGCAGGACGGCACGTTTCAAATTGGAGCGTTGAGTTACAGCGCCTTTGAGAAAATGGTGGCTTCCGGGAAGATTGACTCGGGCAAGGTGGTGAAGATCTGGGAGACGCCGACCTATGCGGATTATAACTTCACGGCTCATCCGGAGCTTGAAGAAATGTTTGGCGAAGGCTTCCTGGACAAGTTGCAGGCCGCTTTGGTTGGCTGTGAGGATGCGGCTGCGCTGAAGGCGCTGGACCGGAACAAGCTTGTGGAGGTGACCAATGAGACCTTTGCGGGAATCGCTTCGGTCATGGAAAAGGTAACCTTTGAATAAAGTGACTTCTGGTTAGTCTCACGTCCTGCCGGTGCGATGCGCCGGCAGGATGTTTCTTTTGATGGACAGTGTATTTCAGATCGAGGGGGTGACACGGCGCTTTGGCGCGGTGGAGGCGCTGCGGGGTGTTGATCTGAGAGTGGAGGAAGGTGAGCGGGTGGCGCTGATTGGGCCGTCTGGTTGTGGGAAAACGACTTTATTGAAGGTGTTGGGGGCGCAGTTGGCCCCGGATGAAGGTTCGCTGATGGTGCTGGGGAAGGATCCGCAGGGGTTGGATGAGAGGGGATTGCGTGAGTTGCGATCGGCGCTGGCGTTCATTCCGCAGGATCTGGGTTTGGTGCAAAACACGCGGGTGATCCAGAACGTGGTGGGCGGAGGGTTTGGGAAGCGATCGTTGTTGGGGGCCTTGCGGGATTTGTTGTTGCCGGCATTGGAGGAACGGCAGCGGATTTTTGAATTGTTGGAGCGGGTGGGGATTGCGGAGAAGATGTATGACCGGGTGGATTCGTTGTCCGGTGGGCAGCAGCAGCGGGTGGCGGTGGCGCGGTCCTTGTATCAGAATCCGCAGGCGTTGTTGGCGGACGAGCCGATCTCGGCGGTTGATCCGGCTCGGGCGCGGCAGTTGTTGGAGTTGCTGGTGGGTTTGTGTGAGGAGGAGAAGCTGACGCTGGTGGTGTCGATGCATCAACTTGAGTTGGCTCGGGAATTTTTTCCGCGGATCGTGGGATTGAAGGCGGGGGAGGTGTTGTTTGACGGGGCGGTGGAGTCGCTCGGAGCAGAGGAGGAGAAGAACCTGTACGAACTGGACTCGATTGGATGAAGGCGGGTCTCCGATTGTGGACGGGGCGGCGCTTGGTGGTGTTGCTGGCCTTGGTGCTGTTTGGTTATTGCGCGGTGCATCTTGGTCCGCGGGTGATGGTGTTGGGGGAGGGGGCTGATCGGTTTTCGACGATCAAAAAATTCCTTGGTGCGGCTTTTGTGCCGGCCTTGGTCGATCAGAGTCCGAATATGCCGGAGGGGGCGGCGCCGTTTCTGGTGCGGGTCGGGGAGGGTTTGGTGCGGACCTTTCGGTATGCGGTGGTGGCGATGAGTTTGGCGGTGCCGTTGGGGATTGGGTTGGGGTTTTTCGGGTCGTCGGCGTGGTGGCCGGGGAGTGTGGACTATGGGCGGCCGAAGTTGTGGCGTCGGGTGGTGCGGGGAGGATTGCGGGTGTTGAGGTGGTCGTGTCGGGGCTTGATCGCGTTGATGCGTTCGGTGCATGAGTTGATTTGGGCGATGTTCTTTCTCTCGGCGATCGGGGATGCGCCGGTGACGGCCTGTGTGGCGTTGGCGCTGCCGTTTGCGGGGACGCTGGGGAAGGTCTTTTCGGAATTGGTGGATGAGGAGGGTCAGGAGGCGCGATCGGTCTTGATGGCGGGTGGGGCGACGCCGTTGCAGGCCTTTGTGGGGGTGTTGATTCCGCAGGCGTTTCCGGGGCTGCTGACTTATGCGTTGTATCGTTTCGAGTGTGCGCTGCGGTCTTCGGCGGTGTTGGGATTTATTGGGATCGAGACGCTGGGATTGGGGATTCGGCGGTCGTTTGAGAACCTCTACTTTCGGGAGGTTTGGACGCAGTTGTTTGTGTTGATCATCGTGATTGTGGTGGTGGATCGGATCGGGGCGCGGTTGCGGGCGCGGTTGAATCGGGGCGTGGCGCGGAAGCAGCTGGCGGGGGAGTTGAGTGAGGCGGCGTTGCGGCGGACGGCTCCGCGGGATTGGATGATGAGGGGGGCTGGGGTGTTTGCTTTGTTGTTGGTGATGTTGTCGTGGAATGTGGGGGCGCCACTTGCGAACGGGCTGACCGGGGTTCGACAGGAGGAGCGCTTGGCGCGGTTTGTGACCAAGTTGACCCCGGTGCCGGCGCGTCCGGCGGATCGTTTGGCGGGGTGGGAGGAACGGCGGGAGGCTTGGAGTGAGAATCAGGGGGAGGTGGGAGCCTGGGCTTGGGCGCTTTGGAAGAAGCCGGGGGCGAAGGCGTTGGGGAATACGGTGGTGATTGCGACGGCGGCGGTCGTGCTGGCGGGGATTGGTGCGGCGTTGTTGTTGCCGTTGGGGACGAGGGCGCTGGCGACAGCGGAGCCGTTTGGGTTGATGGGAGTGGCGTCAGGGTGGCGGCGGAGGATTCGGTTGTGGATCGGGTCGGTGGTGCGAGGGTTCTTCGTTGTGGCGCGGGCGGTGCCGGAGTATGTCTATGCGTTTTTGTTGGTGGCGTTGCTGGGGCCGAGCGCCTGGCCGTTGGTGTTTGCACTGGCGTTGCACAATGTTGGAATTTTGGGGCGGCTGTGGGGAGAGGTGGCGGAGAACGAGCGGCCCGAGGCGGCTGGTCAGTTGGCGCGAGTGGGGGCGAGCCGGGGGCAGATTTACTTGGCGGGTCTGGCGCCGACTTCGTTCAATCGGTTTCTGCTCTTCTTCTTTTACCGCTGGGAGACCTGTGTGCGGGAGGCGACGATTCTGGGGATGTTGGGGATTTCGTCGTTGGGGTATCATATTTCGATTTCCCGAAATTTCCTGCGCTACGATCAGATGTTGTTTTACGTGCTGCTGGGTGCAGCGGTGATTATTTTGGGGGATGTGCTATCCGACGTCTTGCGAAGGAGGCTGAGGCTGAGCAGGTGAGCCGCGGCGCGGCTGGTTATCAGTGATCGCTGATCAGATTAAGAACGAGGGTGGTTGGGCTTGCGTGGGGGAGGGGGATGAGGTTACGGGAACGGTGCTGTGGATGCTCTTAAGACTCCTTCTGTTCGGAGGCCCCTTTGGTCGGGGCATGCCGTGTTGAAGGGGGTATTTACGAAAGAGCAGTTGTCGCATGCCCGGGCGGGGCAGAAGGCGTTTTATCGGGGGGAGAGCAATTGGACGCCGGAAATTTCGTGGAGCCGGCCGCGGCGGACGATTGCACGGTCGAAGAAGCATCCGTATGCGTCATTTTTCCGCTCGGAGATCCGAGCGTTGGTGCGGAGTGAGGTGTTGGGGGCGAGGATCGGGGAGTTGTGCGGGGCGGAGGAGCTGCGGTTCTGGCACGATCAGTTGTTGTCGGAGGCCCCGCGGCTTCGGAAGGGGAAGCGGCTGTTTCATTGGCACACGGAGCGGAGTCGGTGGAAGACTTGTCAGTGTCCGTTGATGGTGACGGCATGGATTCCATTGGAGCCGGTGAGTGAGGAGATGGGGCCGATCACGATGGTGAAGGGGAGTGAGGAGCAGCCGTGGATTGATTTGCCGGAAGGTTGGGAGCCAGGGGAGGAGATGCGGAAGCCAGTTCTGTTAGAGCCGGGCGATGTGAGTCTACACTGTTGGCACACGGTGCATGGGAATCCGCCGAATCTCGGGGCGGAGCCGCGGCGGGTGATTGCGGCGCATTATTCGATCGGGCCGGTGGAGTATCGGCGCTGTGGGCAGTTTGCGCATGTGAACGAGCGGGTCGTGCAGCATTTGGACGGGGTGCCGGATTTTGGGGATGAGGAGGTGTGTCCGGTGGTTTGGCGGAGGGAGTGAGGGGGGAGATGGACCGGGGCGAGACGCCCCGGACACGGCCTGCGGCGAGACGCCTCAGCCACGGGGTGAGAGGGGATCTTGCCTGCGGGCTGGGGTCTAGGGCGAAGGCGGGACGCCATTCGCTCCCCTGTTGGTTGATGACGAAGGC
>JAPKDA010000118.1 GCA_028822695.1 Akkermansiaceae bacterium | reverse complement strand
GGTGGGCCCTTCGGCGATTCTCCGCCCTCCGACCGTGCGCCCACCCTGTTTCGACGATCAGCGCGGCTTCTTAGCCGACGCACGGGACCTTCTCACTAGTAACGGTCTACTTGTAGTCACCACCCCGAACATTTGGAACCCGGCCTCTAAGCTTCAATTCTTTACCCGTGGGTTCTTTCCCGGTTTTCCCTGTCTTGCAGGCAAAATCGAACGCGGCTCCCACATGCACATCACCCCCTGGAACTTCTCCCAGCTTTACCTTTACCTCACGTTAGCCGGCTTTACTGACATCCAGCTTCATGAAGAAGAACTCAGCAAACCGAAACACTTCTGGGAAATACCCCTTGCGATTCCCCAAAAAATTTATGCCAAAGGAAAACTCAAAAAAGCCACCAGTGATGAGGAGAAGGATTTTTGGGAAATTTGCAGCAGCGACCGCTCGATTTACAGCCGTCACCTAATCGTCACTGCCCGTAAAAAATAATGTCCTAACCTGTCTTGATCCACGCCGAATCCTCACGCGGATGGAGTGGTCAGAAGATGCGCTAGTCCTTGAGGAGGCGGCGGGATTTCCAGAGGTAGTTGAAGCCGGAGAGGGCGGTGAGTCCGACGGCGCCCCAGAGGGAGATTTGGATGAGGAGGCCGTCTTTGTGGGAGAGCCTGTGGAGGAAGCTGTCTTCGTTGGCTTGCACGACGATCCAGACGAGGGCGGTGATGCAGAAGGTGAGTTGGAAGGTTGTCTTCCACTTGCCGAGGTTGTCGGCGGCGATGATTTGGCCTTTTTCGATGGCGATTTGGCGGAGGCCGGTGACGAGGAACTCGCGGCCGATGATGAGGGCGGTGGCCCAGACGGGGCAGTATTCCGGGGTGAGGTAGACGAAGGCGGCGGAAACGAGGATTTTGTCGGCGAGGGGGTCGAGGAGTTTGCCGAGGGAGGTGACGAGGTTGAGTTTCCGGGCGAGGTAGCCGTCCACGAAGTCACTGATGGCGGCGATGATGAAGGTGACGAGGGCGACGAGGTCGCCGGAGGGGCCGCGGAGGGAGGCCGCGATGATGAAGATGGCGGTGAGGACCAGGCGGGCGAGGGTGATGCTGTTGGGAAGGTTCACGGGATGAAGACCGCCGACGAAGGCAGGGGAAAGGCGAGGGGGCCTTTCGGAGAAGAGTTTGGGTGCCTTGCTTGGATTCGGCAAGGCAGCAGAGAAAGAAATGAGCTGCGGGCTATTTCTTCTTCGGGAGCCAGCGGTAGTGGCCGGTGTAGACGATTTCGGTGTCGGCTTCGTTCCAGTGACCGTGAGGGGTTCGGCCGGAGCCGTTGAGTTCTATGGGGACGGCATTGGCGAGCTGTCGGGCGATTTCCGATTCCCGGGGAGTGTAGGCGAAGATGGTTCTCTCGGATTCTCTTGCGCTGACTTCGAATGCTACGAAGGAGAGTTCGTCGTGGGGTTCGGCGAAGCGATGGGAGTGTTTGAGGTAGACGCGCATGGCGACGGGGGGCGGGGAGCGATCGACGAGGAAATTGCTCCAGGATTTCTCTCCATGGGTGACGGTAGATTTCCAATCGATGAGCATGCGTTTGGTGGTGGGGAAGAGGTTGAGTGCCAGCCGGTGCGGTTGTTGGATGCATCCTTGTCCATGGGTAGGGATGAGGACTTTGTCAGCCCGGCGAGTAGTCGCAACACAGAAGCCCCGCACCGGCGGGGGGGAATGCCGGGGCGGGACTATATTGTGGGGGAGAATTACTTAGCGGCGAGGTGGCCGTCCATCGCCGGGTCGGAGGGGGGAAGTTCGAGGTGGGTGAGTTCGCCGTCTTGGTCGTGGTCGAGGGAGGAGGGGGCTTTGGAGGTGTTTCTGATTTCCTTCTTGGAAATCTTGCCGTCCTCATCGGCGTCGAGGGCCTCGGGGGGATCGAGGCTGGGGGTTTCGTCGATGACGTGATCGAGGAATTGGCCCCACTGCCAGAGATAGTCGGTGGCTCCGTGTTGGTTGGTCGTGAAGTTGACTTGGGCGCAGACCGCGTTGCTGATGGCGCGAGCACTGGGTCGGTCGCTGCCAGATGGGCTCCCGACGCCGTCTTCATAGGCGGCGGGGAGGAGTCGCAGGAAGTGTTGGTCTCTGGCTCCCCACTCGGGGCTTCGGGGGTTGTTGCCGACGCCGTTGATGGCGCGGAATTCGTCGGGCAACGAAGTTTGGACCGATGCAGGGCCATTATCGCCCGGAGGAGGTGGGTTTTCCCCAGCGGGTCGTTGGCGGGAGCGCGGAACTCCGGCGGCCTGACGGGCGGGGTTTTGTTGATCGGCGGCGTCGTCCCCGGGGCGGGGGCGGCCTTGGCTGTGGAGGAGGGGGGGTGCCGGGGCGCCAAGCATGGCGACAGGGGCGGTCAGTCCCAGGAGTAATCGAGGTGTTTTTGTCATGTGTGCTCCTTGGTTTGTTGTTTGGACCGGGTTCTTCGGATTGGAGGGATTTCCGGTATGGACGAGACCTTGGAGACGTCGTGTTAAGGAATGATTTCAAGAGGAGGGGCAAAGTGTTAAGAGTCTGTAAAAGTCATGGTGCGGAGCGGTGTGTTGTTAGACACCTCTGTGGGAAATGACCAAATCTGTGATGCGAATGAGTGACGCGAGAAAAATTCTGGTGATCGATGATGATCGAAAACTCTGCGGGTTGATCCGTGACTATTTGAAGCCTCACGGGTTTGAAGTATCGGCGAGGTTTACCGGTCCGGAGGGTTTGGAGGCGGCGACGGAGGACGAATATGAGGCGGTGATTCTCGATGTGATGTTGCCGGGGATGGATGGCTTCGAGGTGCTCAAGCAATTGCGGCAGCGGGTTACGGTGCCGGTGTTGATGTTGACAGCGATGGGAGAGGAAGCGGATCGGATTGCGGGATTGGAGATGGGGGCGGATGACTATTTGCCGAAAACGTTTTCGACGCGGGAGCTTTTGGCGCGGTTGCGGGCAGTGATGAGGAGGAATCATGTTTCTGCGGAGACGATTACGGATTTGCCGGATGAAGAGTTGGTGGCGGGAGGATTGTCCGTGAATGAGGGAAGGCACACGGCGACCATTGACGGAGAGTCGCTTGATTTGACGCCGCTTGAGTTTGCGATTTTGGCGACGCTGTTGCGGGCCAAGGGGCGAGTGAAGACGCGGGAGCAATTGATCGACGAAGTGTCGCAGCGGAAGTTCGATATCTTTGACCGGTCGATCGACGTGCACATCTCGGCTCTGCGGAAGAAATTGGGCGATGATCCGAAATCGCCGCGGTTCATCAGGACCGTGAGGGCGGTGGGGTATCAGTTGATTGACTCTGAACGGGAGGTCGGGAGATGAAGAGGCCGCACCTCAGTCTCTACGGTCAGGTTCTCTTTTGGTTCTTCCTGAACCTAACTCTTGTGGCCGGAGTGAGCTTTATTGTAGTGCGGGTGCAGTTCAACGTTGGGGCGTGGTCCTTGTTCTCCGGGCAGGTGAACGAGCGGATCGAGGCGATGGGAGAATTGATGGCGGCGGAGCTTGGGGAGTCGGCTCGTAAGGACTGGGACAAGATCGTCGAGAGGCACGAGGGGGTCTATGGCGTGACCTTTTCAGTGGTTCGCCCCAGTGGCGCCGAAATTTTCGCTGGATCTGAGCAAGAGCTGCCGGAGAGCCTAGTGGAATTGCTGCGAGAGAAATTTCCTCCCCCCGAAGGGCTGGAGGGAGATCCACGGTTAGATGAGGTTCTTGGTCCTGACGGCGATTTCAGGCCACCTTCGCCAAGACGTGGTCGCGGAGGAGCCGGGCGTCCCAGCGCGCCGGAGGTAGTGTTCTATGACCGGGATCCGGCGACCGGTCGTTACTGGGTGGCCATTGCGGCTTCATTCCCGAGGAGTGAGTTTCGGCACCCGCCGGACGGAGTTATCGTGGCGAGCGCGGACAGCCTCGGGGGGAATGATGTGTTCTTTGATTGGCGTCCATGGGCATGGACCTTGGTTGGAGTATTACTTGTGTCGGCGCTGATTTGGTTTCCTTTCGTGCACCGGGTGTCCCGGCGTCTTCGGACACTAACAGCTGCTGCGGAATCGATTTCAGAAGGGAATTTCGATGTGGAGGTAGCGAGTCAACGGACTGATGAGTTGGGTCGCCTTAGTCGGGCTGTGCAGCGGATGGCGTTGCGTCTCGATGACTATGTGTCCGGGCAGAAACGATTTCTCGGGGACATCGCGCATGAGCTTTGCTCGCCGCTGGTTCGAGCGAGGATGTCTCTGGGAATTCTGGAACAGGAGCTTTCTGCTGGGGAGCATGAGAAGTTGGAGGCGGTGAACGAAGAGATGAAGGAGTTGTCCCAGTTGGTGAACGAGCTTTTGGATTTCTCCAAGGCGTCGATCAAACCAGAGGCCCTGTCTCATGTGGTGGTTGATGTGAAAGACTTGGTGGCTGAGGTTTTGCGTCGCGAGGCAGCAGGAAGAGAAGTGGTGGTGATCGTGGAGAGTGGTCTCGAGCTGGCGACCAATGCGGACCTCCTGAAGCGAGCTTTGGGCAATGTGGTGCGGAATGCGGTCCGCTACTCCGGGGAGGAAGCAGAAATCGTGGTGCGGGCCCTCGAACACGAGGGAAAAGCCACCATTCAAGTCCTGGATCGGGGGATCGGGGTGCCTGAAGAGTGGCTTACCCGCATTTTTGAGCCCTTTTCCCGGCCCGAGAAGGCCAGAACCCGTGAAGGAGGGGGGGCGGGACTCGGTTTAGCCATCGCCAAAACCTGCACAGAAGCCTTGGGCGGGACGATTCGAGGTCGGAATCGAGAGGGCGGTGGATTCGGCGTGGAATTTCGATTCCCGTCGAAACGTTAAGCGAGGCGAAATGAAAGGTGGTTTTTGGGGGGGCGAGAGGGGGTGAAATGGGCCGCCAGCCCTGAATTCTAGGGAAAAAACGAGGAGTTGAAATTTATTGAGAATATTGGTCGAAAGCTATTGACGCATGAAGGTTTCCGGTTAGAGTCCGCCCGCCGCGAGAAGCGGCAAGTGAGAGACCAACCAAGCCGGTCACGACGATACCGTCCGACCGGCTTCAAGGTCCCCACGAGGAAGTTCTTTTACAGTGCAGATCCGGTAGACGGTTTAGAGAAGCAGGTTTCCTGCCAATCGAAGCCACGTTATACCGGATGAGAAGATAAGATTAAATTGTGTGCTGCGTGTCGTTGAACGACACGCGGAGTCACGGATTCACTTAGGTGAAGTCGTGACAGGTCAATTTTGGCAATTTGCTTTGAATTTAAATACACAGCGATAAGCCAATCAAAATTTCTACGGAGAGTTTGATTCTGGCTCAGAACGAACGCTGGCGGCGTGGATAAGACATGCAAGTCGAACGAGATCTCTGAATAGCTTGCTAATTGGAGTGACAGTGGCGGACGGGTGCGTAACACGTGAGCAACCTACCCTAAAGTGGGGGATAGCCTTTCGAAAGGGAGATTAATACCGCATGTGGTCTTCGGACCAAAGGTGGCTTCGGCTATCGCTTTAGGATGGGCTCGCGGCCTATCAGCTTGTTGGTGAGGTAACGGCTCACCAAGGCGACGACGGGTAGCTGGTCTGAGAGGACGATCAGCCTCACTGGAACTGAGACACGGTCCAGACACCTACGGGTGGCAGCAGTCGAGAATCATTCACAATGGGGGAAACCCTGATGGTGCAACGCCGCGTGGAGGATGAAGGCCCTAGGGTCGTAAACTCCTGTCATCGGAGAGTAAGCCTTGGTCGTTAATAGCTTCCAAGGTTGATAGTATCCGAAGAGGAAGGGACGGCTAACTTCGTGCCAGCAGCCGCGGTAATACGAAGGTCCCAAGCGTTGTTCGGAATCACTGGGCGTAAAGCGTGCGTAGGCGGCGCGGAAAGTCAGATGTGAAATCTCCAGGCTCAACTCGGAAACTGCATCCGATACTCCCGTGCTAGAGTAATGGAGGGGTAGCTGGAATTCTCGGTGTAGCAGTGAAATGCGTAGATATCGAGAGGAACACTCGTGGCGAAGGCGAGTTACTGGACATTTACTGACGCTGAGATACGAAGGCCAGGGTAGCGAAAGGGATTAGATACCCCTGTAGTCCTGGCAGTAAACGGTGCACGCTTGGTGTGGGAGGATTCGACCCCTTCCGTGCCGGAGCTAACGCGTTAAGCGTGCCGCCTGGGGAGTACGGCCGCAAGGCTAAAACTCAAAGAAATTGACGGGGACCCGCACAAGCGGTGGAGTATGTGGCTTAATTCGATGCAACGCGAAGAACCTTACCCAGACTTGACATGCTCATCATACCCTCCCGAAAAGGAGGGGTCGGTTCGGCCGGATGATGCACAGGTGCTGCATGGCTGTCGTCAGCTCGTGTCGTGAGATGTTTGGTTAAGTCCAGCAACGAGCGCAACCCCTGTCACTAGTTGCCAGCACGTAATGGTGGGGACTCTAGTGAGACTGCCCAGATCAACTGGGAGGAAGGTGGGGACGACGTCAAGTCAGTATGGCCCTTACGTCTGGGGCTGCACACGTACTACAATGCCCAGTATAATGAGAACCGAGACCGCGAGGTGGAGGAAATCTACAAAACTGGGCCCAGTTCGGATTGGAGGCTGCAACTCGCCTCCATGAAGTCGGAATCGCTAGTAATGGCTCATCAGCAACGGAGCCGTGAATACGTTCCCGGGTCTTGTACACACCGCCCGTCACATCATGGAAGCCG
>JAPKDA010000117.1 GCA_028822695.1 Akkermansiaceae bacterium | reverse complement strand
GCCCGGGCCTTCCTTGCCCTTGAGGACGAGGGTGTCGGCAGCGGTGGAGGTTAGGGTTGAGAGGGCCACACAGGCGATGGCAGTGGAGAGATGTTTGAGCGTCATGGTTGTTGGGAGTGTGGCTGGCTGTGCGGGAGGGTTCCATTACATATTTCAGAGATTCGACCCGGTCGGATAGATTCGCTGGTCAGGGTCCGTTTTTAGTGCCAGGAATCCGCATCAGCACCATGAAACGCTCTCTGCTCCGCAAGGCCCTCTACCTCATCGCCATTCTGCTCTTCGGCACCTTTGGGTGGGTGCAGTATAATGACATCGATCCGGAGATTTACGACCGTCCGTCGGTGATTGATGCGGCCACCTGGCTAATCTTCTATGCCTTCATTGCAGCCCTATTTGCGGTGGCTCTTTTTCGCGCGGTTCCGAAGTGGCTGCTGGTGGTGGCGATTGTCTGCTGTGTGGTTCAGCTGGGGCGAACGACGCCGGGGATGTGGGCGAATTTGACGGGGGATGCTCCCTTTACGCTGACGCAGTCGAGTATGTCTTCCAGTGATCCGAGAGTAGAGCTTTCCCGGGAGTTCCTCGGGGGATTGATCGCGCTGGGTGTGGTCGGTGCGCTGGGGTTTTGTGGCCGGGGCAAAAGCGGGGAATG
Organism: Akkermansiaceae bacterium; assembly: GCA_028822695.1. Lineage (GTDB taxonomy): Bacteria > Verrucomicrobiota > Verrucomicrobiia > Verrucomicrobiales > Akkermansiaceae > JAPKDA01. The sequence goes on along the minus strand of JAPKDA010000117.1, from coordinate 6,114 downwards.
AGGGGGGAAGATCAGTCAGATTGAGCTAATTGGTGGTGGGTCGGGACGGGTCAGTGCGTTGGGTGGGCTCGCGCAGTTCTGAATCCTTATTATATTGGGCAAGTTCGAGAAAGCGCATTAACTTCAGGTGTCCCGGGGACGTATTAAAGTGAAGTGCAGACCAGTATGACGAAGACGGCAATTTGGGGAATAAGCTTGGCGACGGTGATGGTCTTTGCGTCTCGGGTGCAAGCGGTGGACTTTGAGAAGGATGTATGGCCGATTCTTGAAGAGACCTGTCTGGATTGTCATGGACCGGAGAAGCAGAAGTCGGAGTTTCGGGTGGATCAGCGGGTGTCGTTGTTGAAGGGGGGAGGCTCGGGCATTGCGGCCTTGGTTCCGGGGAAGCCGGAGAGAAGTTATTTGATCGAGGTCATCAAGGGGATCGATCCGGAGATGATCATGCCGCAGAAAGGTGATCCCTTGGACCGCGAGGACATCGCGATCTTGGAGGAGTGGATCAAGGAGGGGGCGGAGTGGCCCGGGCAGATGGATGTGGTGGTCGACGAGGGGACGGATCATTGGTCGTTTCAGGAGGTCATCCGGCCGGAGGTGCCGGGGAAGGGGGGGAATCCAATCGACAGTTTTTTGATGAAGGCGTTGGCGGGGGTGGATCTCACGGCGAGTGGGTCGGCCGATGCGAAGTCGTTGATCCGGCGGGTTTCGATCATTCTGACAGGTTTACCGCCGACGCCGGAGCGGGTGGAGAAGTTTGAGTCGGACTCTCTGGAGGATGTGGATGGCGCCTACACGGAGTTGGTTGACGAGTTGCTCGCTTCTGATCATTTCGGGGAGCGCTGGGCGCAGCATTGGCTCGATGTGATTCGCTGGGCGGAGACGAATGGTTCGGAGGCTAATTTGTATCGCAAGGGATCGTGGATCTACCGTGACTATGTGATTCGGGCGTTCAATGAGGATTTGCCCTATGATCAGTTTGTCCAGGAGCAGTTGGCGGGAGATCAAATGGGGGTGGGTGAGGCGACCGGATTCCTGGTGGCAGGGTCGCACGTTCCGGCGGCAACTGTTGGTCGGGAGCCGACCGCGATTCGGCAGGCCCGGGCGGATCGGATGGATGAGATCATGCAGACGGTGGCAGCATCGATGTTGGGGGTGACGGTGGGTTGTGCGCGTTGTCACAACCACAAGTTTGATCCGATCACGATTACCGACTACTATGCGTTGACGGCGGTGTTCCAGGGGGTGGAATTTGGAGGGCGGCATCCGGAGTTTGCGGAGGATCATCCGCGGAGGCTGAGGGCGAAGGAGTTGCAGGCGGAGATGTTCAAGGAGAGGTCCTTGCTGCGTGATGGGGCGGGGCAATGGGGGGAGGACTGGGGTGGCTTTGATCAGTTTCAATTCCCGGCGACGACGACCAAGGTGTTGAAGGTGGATTTTGACTGGCCGTTGATTCGGCTTGATGAGTTGCAGGTTTACGGTCCGAAGAAGCCCGGAAAAAATTTGGCGCTGGCCTCGGCGGGAACGAGGTTGGAGGTCGATCCGGAGATGGGGGACAAGGGAAATCCGGTCAGTAATGCCAACGATGGGGAGTTTGGGACGATGATTTGGAAGTCGAAGGCGCCGAAAGGGAGTCAGCAGAAGCCGTGGGTGGAGATTCACTTTTCGCGGCCGCAGGAGGTGAGTAGTTTCCGGCTCAGTCTCAATCGGGATTACTTTTTCGAGACCGACTATCTGGAGCAAAAGAAGAAGGAGTTTCCGGACTATCGGATTTCCGCGTTGCAGGAGGATGGTTCTTGGGTGGAGTTGGGAGGAACGAAGAAGGCGGAAAAGCTGATGAGTCAGAGCGCTGACCTGCAAGCGGCCTCGAAGCGATTGCAGGGGCACATCGCGAAGTACGGGGAGGAAGGTCCGCGACACAGCTTTGTCGGGAAATTTGGGAAACCAGAGACGACGCATGTGTTGCACCGAGGAAGTCCCGAGAACCCGCGGGATGAAGTGGCGCCTGCTGGATTTGCGGTGATCGGCGGGGATCTCGGTCTTGATTCCTCGACACCGGAGGCGGTGCGGCGGAAGAAGTTTGCGGAGTGGGTCGTCCGACCCGAGCATCCGCTGACGGCGCGGGTGATGGTGAACCGGATCTGGCACCATGTGTTTGGGGAGGGGATAGTTCCAACCGCCGCTGATTTTGGCCGGGCGGGGGCCATGCCGACTCATCCGGAGTTGTTGGACTGGCTGGCGGCGGAGTTCGTGGAGCCGACGGCGAGTGATGCGAAGCCTTGGTCGATGAAGGGGATGATTCGTTTGTTGGTGATGTCGGATGCCTTCCGGCGTTCCAGTGAGCCGAACAGTGCGGGGATCAATGCAGATGCTGGCTCGCGATTGCTCTGGCGCTTTCCGCCGCAGCGGATCGAGGCGGAGGCAATTCGGGACGGAGTGTTGCAGGCCTCCGGCAAACTTGATCGGAGCATTGGAGGGCGGAGCTACCGGATTCACAACGTGAAGAAGACCTATGCGCAATGGCAGGTGGTTGATAACCACGGCGAGGAGACCTGGCGGCGGATGATTTATCAGGAGAGGATGCGCCGGGTGGATGATCAAATTTTCACCGCCTTTGATTTTCCGGATTGTGGGCAGGTGCGGGCGAAGCGCCCGGTGTCGACCACGCCGTTGCAGGCGTTGAACCTGCTGAACAGCGAATTTGTGGTCGAGCAGTCCGACCTCGTCGCCGCGCGGGCCGTTGAGGAAGTGTTTGGGGCCGGCACGGAAGATGCGGTGCGGCGTTGCTTTGAGTTGTTGCTGACGCGTCAACCGAGCGGGGCGGAGTTGGAGGCTTGCACGAGAATTGCGAACTCGAATGGATTGCACATTGTGTGTCGCGGCCTGATCAACTCGAACGAATTTTCCTTTTTGCCATGAGTAATCCCGAGAATCTCTCTCCACACGGACGCGGTCTGTTGGACCGTCGCAACTTCATGAAGAGCACCGGCGGGACGCTGGGTGGGCTTGGCTTGGCACATTTGTTGAGCAACGACGGATTGGCGGAGACTGAAGATCCGACAAACTTCAGCGGGAAGGCTCCGATTCGTCCCGATATCGAACCGGACCATCCCGATGTCTCACGAGTTGCGCATCACGGGCCGGCGGCGAAGCAGGTTCTGGTGATTTTCTGTCCCGGAGCGGTGAGTCACGTCGATACCTTCGACTACAAACCGGACCTGACGAAGTATCACGGGAAGAAGCCACCGGGGATTCCGGCGGTGACCTTCGAGGGGCCGACGGGAAATATTGCGAAGCCGTTTTGGGATTTCAAACCGCGTGGGGAGAGCGGGAAGATGGTTTCCGATCTGCTGCCGCATCTTGGGAAGCATGTGGATGAATTTTGTTTCTTCCACTCGCTCCATACCCCGACCAGCACTCACCCGCAGGGGGAGAACTTTTTCAATACCGGGTTCACGCAGGAGGGGTTTCCGTCCTTTGGGGCTTGGGTGACCTATGCGCTGGGGTCGGAGAGCGAGGAGTTGCCGGCCTTTGTGGCGATCAATGACCCGCGGGGCATGGCGCGGTCCGGGAAGAACAACTTTGGCAATGGGTTTTTGCCGGCGACCTTTCAGGGGACGGACTTCAATGCGAAGAATCCTCCGTCCAATCTGGCGCGGCCCGCGAGGTATTCGCGGAAGGATGATCATTTGACGACGGAAATTCTGAAGCAGCTGAACGGAAATCATTTGAAGCGGTATCCGGGTGATTCGAATTTGGCGGCGCGGATCTCCAGCTACGAATTGGCCGGACAGATGCAGATGTCGGTGCCCGAGGTGATGGACTTGTCGAACGAACCGAGTTCCATTCACAAGGAGTATGGGACGGACGCCGGGACCGATCTGAAGCGTGAGTATGCCAAGAACTGTATTCTGGCCCGTCGACTTTTGGAGAAGGGGGTGAGGGTGGTGCAGTTGTTCAACGGCAGTGATCCATCCGGTGGGAACGGGATCACGAACTGGGATTCGCATTCCAACATCAAGGACACCCACGCGATGCAGGCGGAGATCATGGATCAACCGACGGGAGCATTGATCAATGATTTGAAGCGGCGCGGTTTGCTCGAGGACACCTTGGTGGTTTGGTGCACGGAGTTCGGGCGGATGCCGTTCCTCCAGGGCAACGGAACCGGGCGCGATCACAATCCGGATGCGTTCACCTGTTTCCTTGCGGGGGCGGGAGTGAAGAAGGGGTTCAGCTATGGTGAGAGTGATTCATTTGGGGCCAAGGCGGCGGTGAATCCGACCTCGGTGTATGATTTCAACGCGACGATCCTCCATCTGATGGGGCTCGATCACGAGCGTCTCAGCTACTACCACAACGGGTTGGAGCGTCGGTTGACGAATGTGCACGGGCACGTGGTGAAAGAGGTTTTGGCCTGAGAAAGGGAGGTCACTCGACCCGCTCGAGGGTGAGGAGGCGGAATTCGATGGCTTCGACGCCGGGGATTTCCGTGGCGCGGAGGGTAAGGTCTCCGGAGCCTTTTTTGAGATCGATGGTGCCGATGGGGAGGGCTTTAAAATCCTTCACGTAGGATTCACCCCGAGGATGGTGGTCATGCTCGGCGCCGGTTTCGGGGACGTCGTGGACCTGGGAGATTTGGAAGGGGAGGGTAGAGTCGTTGAAGGAGAGTTCCATTTTGGCCCCGGCGCTTTTTGTAGCGTAGTAGAGGACGGCTTTGTAAGTCCCGGTGGTGGCGACTTCGGCGGCGAAGGTGATGGTGTCCTCGGTGCGGGTCCAGTTTCGGAAGTAGGAGCAGTTGGGGAACTTGTTGGAACGCTTGATTTGTCCGTGTGCCACGGCATCTCGTGCGGGGAGTTGGGTGAGAGGGGAGTCGGGGTGGGCGATGACGAAGGGGCGCTCGTCTTTGAAGTAGTTGGTCATGAAGGTGTCCTTGTGCTTCTGGACGATGGCGGAGAGTTCCTTCACGAGCTCGGGCTGCTCCTTCGTGACGGGCTTTCGTTGTCCTGGATCGCGGGCCATGTCGAAGAGTTGGCCTTTGGTGTCGAGGCGGTAGCCTTGGTTGCGGACGCTGATGTTGCCCTTCCAGTGATTGATGAGGGCGCGATCCGGCCAGGCGTCACTCGAGCCAACGATGAGAGGTTTGAGGCTGATGCCGTCGTGGGCTTCTTTGGTCGCGGACTTGACTCCAGCGAGGTCGCAGAGGGTGGGGAGGAGGTCCCGGGCGCTGGCGATTTGGGGGATCTTGGAGCCGGGTTTGATTCCTTGGGGCCACTTGATGTAGAGCGGGCTGCGAACGCCGCCTTCATCGGTCGAGCCTTTGCGGCCTTTCAGGTCGCCGTTCCAGCGGTTGCCGTTGGGGCCGTTGTCGTGAAACCAGACGACGATGGTGTTGTCGGTGATGTTCAGGGTTTCGAGTTTCGCCAACACGCGGCCGACGTTCCAGTCGAGGTTTTCGCACATGGCGAGGGCGCAGCGTTTGTGGGTGTCGTCCTTGGGGTTTTCCTTCTTTTGTTGGTTGCTGAATTCGAGGGGTTTGTCGGAGAATTTTTTCCAGAACTGCTCGGGGACCTGCATGGGGGAGTGTGGGGTGTTGTAGGGGATGTAGGCGAAGAAGGGTTTTTTCTTGGAGACGGCGTCTTCCATGAAGGTGATGGCTTTGTCGGTGAAGTCGTCGGTGCAGAAGCCCTCGCCCTTCACGATGCGGCCGTTGTGTTCGAGGAGGGGGTCGTGGTAGTTGCCCCAGTGACCGCTACAGAATCCGTAGAACTCATCAAAGCCCCGGCCGTTGGGGTGGTAGGGATACTGCATGCCGTTGTGCCATTTCCCGAAGGCGCCGGTGCGGTAGCCGGCGGCCTTGAACAGGTCCGCGAGAGTGGTCTCGTCAAGGTCCATGCGTTCGCCGCCGGCGGAGGTGGAGAAGACTCCGGATCTGGCATGGTGGCGGCCGGTGAGGAACTCGGCGCGGGTGGGGGAGCAGACCGGGCAGACGTAGAAACGATCAAAGCTGGCTCCGCTTTTGGCGAGGGAATCGATGTTTGGGGTGGCGAGATCGCCGTTGCCGGAGCTGCGGAGATCGCCCCAGCCCTGATCGTCACTGAGGAAGACGACGATGTTGGG
>JAPKDA010000116.1 GCA_028822695.1 Akkermansiaceae bacterium | reverse complement strand
GCCCCACCCTCTGCGAGGAACCGCAAATACGCCTCCTCCGCGACGACCGCTGGAACCGCGACCAAGGGGGTGACCAATGTGAGCATTCCCAACCCCCAAATAAGCGCTCCGGACACATTCAGCATCCCAAAAGCCCATCTTCGAAGTCCCCCCACCCCCCAACCGTAGCACAGCCCCACTTTCTCTGAGAACTCCATTGGCAATCTCCGCTCGCTGACTAGCATTTCACGCATGAGCCAAATTCTCCGCGTGCTCCCTCTCGCAATCGCAGTCCTCCCTCTCCTCGCCAGTTGTGGCGGATCGTCCACAAAAGACGCCCCGCCCCCAGCTGGCTCCGTCGCAGCCGCTAACCCGGCCGCAACCGCGCTCTTCGCCTCGGCGCAAGCAGTAGACACCGCTGGGAACACCAAGAAAGCGCTCAAGCTCTACTCCAGTCTCACCAAAAAGCATCCCTTCTCCGATGTCGCGCCACAGGCCCGCTTCCGACAATCTACTCTCCTCGACCACCGGGGCGATCAAATGGAGGCCTTCGATTCCTATCAGATCTTCATCACCCGCTACCAGGGAAGCTCCCTCTACAGTCAGGCTCTCGAGCGTCAAGCTTCCGTCGCCCACGCCGCTGCCGATGGCCACATCAAAACGAATTTCCTCGGCATCAAATCCCGTATCTCGACCAAGGAATCTGCAGAGATGCTCGGCAAAGTTCGGGACAACGCGCCCCACGCCGCCTCCGCCCCGAAAGCTCAGTTCGCCATCGGCCAGGTGTTCGAAGAACGGAAAAAAGTCCCCGAGGCCATCGCCGCCTACCGCAAGGCCGCCGCAGACTATTCCACGACCTCCTACGCACCCGAATCCCTCTTCCGCATTGGCTCCATTCTTCTCGGCCAGTCCAAGGACGGAAACCACAACCCCGCCAACCTCGACCGGTCCAGGCATGCCTTTGAAGACCTGATCCAGTCCTACCCGAACTCAAAACGTGCCCCAGAAACCCGCGCCCAACTCAAATCCATCGGATCACAGGATATCCAGCGAAGCTTCGACATTGGCGAATTTTACTACAAAAAAAGCCAGTTCTCCTCTGCCGCCTTCTACTACAACGAGGTTCTCCGCACCACAAAGGGCGGCCCTTTGAGAGAGAAAGCCCAAGCCCGACTTGCCTCCATCCAATCAAACTGATCCCACCATGCGCGTCCTCCTTCTTGCCGTCCTACCTTTCCTCCTGAGCTCCTGTGTAGGCTACCAGCTCGGCGGCAACAAACCCGCCGCCCTCTCCGGCGTTTTGTCGCTGCATGTCGCCATCGTCACCAACGACACTCAAATCCCCCGCGGCGCAGCTCAAGCCACCAACGCCATCTCAGACGCCGTCCTCCAAGACGGGACCTATCGCCTCGAGAAAGCCGATCATGCCGACGCTCTCCTTCACGCAACCCTGCGGATGATCGATTACCGCCAGGTTCGCTCCAGACGAGGAGACTCACAAAGCTCCGAGGAACTGGAGATGAAGGTCGTCTATGATTGGTCCGTGGTCGAAGCGCGAAATCCCCTCAACGTCCTCCAAAGGGGCCGCTCCAGCGGCACCACAAGCTTCTTCGTCGATGCCAACCTACAGACCGCCCGACAAGCCGCTCTCCCCGACGCCTTGAAGCGAGCCGCCGACTCCATGGTCGCCAGAATTGCAGACAGTTTCTAGGCCCTCTCTCCGCTCCTAGAGCCAAGCCCACAGCAACCCATGGTCTCCTTCGTCCCCACCCCCATCGGCAACCTCGGAGACATCACCCTCCGCGCCCTCGAAATCCTCAAGGAGGCCGATCTCATCGCCTGCGAGGACACCCGGCACTCGGGCAAATTACTTAAGTTTTATGAGATATCAAAGCCTACGATATCTTTACATGACCATAACGAAAAGCATCGCGGCCCCGAACTCGCCTCTCGCGCCGCCCAGGGGACAAAAATCGCGGTCATTTCCGACGCCGGCACTCCCTGCCTTTCCGATCCTGGATATCGACTCATGCAAGCCTGCATCGAAAACGACGTCCCCTACCAAGTTCTTCCCGGCGCTTGCTCAATCACGACAGCCTTGGTGTCTTCCGGGTTTCCTCCTCACCCATTTTTCTTCGGCGGCTTCCTCTCCGTCAAGAAAGGCAAGCGCACTAAAGAGCTCCAGCGAGCCCTCGATCGGGACCACACATCTATCTATTTTGAGTCACCTCACCGAATCATCTCTACCCTTGAATTATTAAGAGATCTTAATACTAAAGTCATGGTTTGCATCACTAAAGAGTTAACTAAAAAATTTGAAACCATCTATAGCGGAAGCCCTCCAGAACTGTTAGTTCTCCTTAGTGATCGGGTGCCACGCGGCGAACTAGTCATGTTAATAGCCCCCAGCGACTACCCCAAATGAGCCAAAGCAACCCCACCTCCCAGGAACGCCTCTCTCTCTGCTTCCTCTGCAATTGCGCCTTTCTGGTATTCATGGTCGCCGCCGGCTTCGTCATTCACTCCGGCCAATCCAGACACCTTCCACACAGCTCCGTTGATAAGCAGTACGTCAATAATGTCATCGCTTCCGGAGAAACGGAAGCAGCCTGGGACGCCCTCAATTACACCGAGACCGCCCGCGCATCCGAATTTCAAAGCGTCGTCACCATGATGGACCTCATGCAGATCGCCACCGTCGTTATGGCCCTCTTCTTCATCTTGAATTGCTACTTCCTCTTCCGCCTCCGCAGCACACCGACTCCGGCCCACGTTCCGGTCATGGTTCGGTCCTGAGCCTTCTCCTACGAATGCTGTCATTTTCCACTTGCTGGAACAACTCTCGCCACTCCGATGGCGAGGCCATGATCGAGGAGATCCTCGACCTGGGGTTTGATACCATCGAACTCAGCCACGGCATGACCGTGGCCAAGCTCCCCGGCATCCGAAAAGCCTTCGAGGCTGGCAGCTTTCGGTGCTCCGGCGTCCACAATTATTTCCCCTCTCCGACAGAGGTGATGATCGACGCCCCCGACGCTTACGAGTTTACCTCCCACCGCCCCCACCAACGGAACCGGGCCATGGAAATGACCCTCCGCACCTTGGCGATTGCGGAAGAGTTCAAGGCCGAATACCTCGTCCTTCACATGGGCTCCGTGCCGCTCATGCCGCACAAGAAGTGGACCGGCAAACTCACCGACATGGCCAAGAACGGCGAGAGCGCGAGCCCCGAGTATGCCGCCTGGAAGGTCAAGTGCGTCAAGAAGCGTGAGAAGGATGGCCCCCTCTACATGAACCGCGCCATCGCCGCCTTGGAGAACATCGCGGAGAAGGCCGCCGAACACGGCGTAAAACTCGCCGTCGAATCCCGCTCCAAATACGAAGATATCCCCACCGAGCGCGAAATGATCGCCCTCCAAGAGCACTTCAAGGACAACCCCTGGGTTGGCTACTGGCACGACTTCGGTCACGTCCAACTCAAACACAACCTTGGCCTCCTCGAGCACGACCACTGGCTCAGCCAAATGGAGCCCTACCTCCTTGGCGCTCACGTTCACGATGTCCACTGGCCCCACCGCGACCACCGCGTCCCCTTCACCGGCACTCTGGACTACAAGAAACTCTTCAAGCACCTCCGCCCGGAGATGCCCCACGTCTGGGAACTCTCCCCAACCCGCGAATCCGAGCAGATCCGCGACGCCCTCCTCATCTGGAAGAAGATGTTCCCGGAAACGATCGACGCCCCTTCCACCCCGGCATGAGCCATGTCCTCGATCCGCGCTCTCGCACTTGACGCCCTGCGCCACGACAACATCTTCCTCGGGACCTCTTCGTGGAAATACGAAGGCTGGCTCGGCGACCTCCACGACCCGATCCGGCCCCAAGTTCCACATGCCCGCCCTCTCCCAACAACTCGCCCAGCACCCCTGTGCCGATCCCTCTTCCCCCGTCGGTGCCCGCCTGCTTCTCAAGGAAGGTCGCCCCTACCAGGAAGCCGTGGACAACTTCAGCCCCTACGAGAAGATTCAGGAACCCCAGCCCGCCGTCCGTGCCGCCGTCGCAGAACTGATCCGCTCCCGACAAACCGGCCCGCAAAAGCGCCCCACCCACGTCTACGTCAACAACCGCCTCGAAGGAAATGCCTTGGGGGCGATTGCGGCGATTCTGGAACTCTGAGGCGACACCCCGGCCTCAAAGGTAGAACTTTAACGTGAGTAACTCGGAAATATTGCCAACATTTACGATTTTAGCCAATTTTCGCTCTGAATGAGACCCTGAAATTGGAAGGTTCCGCCGAAAACGGCAACTTTCAACTTGCTTAACCGCCTCCCATACCCCAAGTAACGCCCAGAAAGGCAATCTTCATGGTAAAACAACAGCTCGACGGCGCACAAGCCCTCATCAAGACTCTCGACGATCTCGGGATCGAATACATCTTCGGCTACTCCGGCGGAGCGGCCATCCCCATCTTCGATGCTCTCGAGACAGTAAAGACCAAGATGAAGTTCATCCTGGTCCGCCACGAGCAAGGCGCCGTGCACATGGCCGACGGCTACGCCCGGGCCACTGGCAAACCCGCCGTGGTGCTCGTGACCTCCGGCCCCGGCGCAGGAAACACCGTCACCGGCCTCATGACCGCGCAGATGGACTCCGTGCCCATGATCGTCCTCTGTGGTCAGCAAGTGACCTGGATGCTCGGCAAGGACGCCTTCCAGGAAGCAGACATCTTCGGCATCACCATGCCGGTGGTGAAACACAACTTCCTCGTCAAGGAGACCAACAACATCCCCAAGACCGCTCGGGAGGCCTACCACATCGCCACCACCGGCCGCCCCGGCCCGGTGCTCATCGACTTGCCCAAGGATATCACGCAAGGCCCCTTCGACGGCGACATGAATCCTGAGATCGACCTTCCCGGCTACCATCCCGAGGAATCCTTCAACATCGATGCCACCTCCGTCGACAAAGCCGTTCAACTCATCAAGCAATCCCGCCGCCCCGTGATCCTCGCCGGTCAGGGCTGCATGATCGCCCGCGCAGGTGAAGAACTCATCCATCTGGCGGAGACCCTCCACTGCCCGGTCACCACCACCCTTCTCGGTAAAGGCATCTTTCCCGAAACCCACGACCTCTCCCTCGGCATGCTCGGCATGCACGGCACCGCCTATGCAAACAAGGCCATCGTCGAGGCCGACCTCATCCTCAACGTCGGCTCACGCTTCGACGACCGCATCATCGGCCAGCCCGACAAATTCGGCGCCAACGCAAACATCATCCACATCGACATCGATCCAGCCGAGATGAACAAGATGATCGTGCCCGACGTACAGATCGTCGGTGACGCGAAAGCATCCTTGCAGGAACTCAACAAGCGGATCTCCCGCCTCGAAAGTGACGACTGGCTTGCCCATCTCGCCACCTACAAGAAGAAGTATCCTCTCACCTACCGCAAGCAAGGAGGCCTCCGCATGCAGCAGGTCATCGACGAGCTTTATAAGCTCAGTAATGGCGACGCCATCGTGGCCACCGACGTGGGCCAGCACCAGATGTGGGCCGCACAGTTCTATAAGAATAGCGCCCCTTACCACTGGCTCTCCTCAGGCGGTGCCGGAACCATGGGTTTCGGCTTCCCTGCTGCGATTGGCGCCCAGTTCGCCTGCCCCGAAAAAATGGTAATCTCCATCTCCGGCGACGGCGGCTTCCAAATGACCCTCTTCGAACTCGCTACCGCAGCTCTTCACAAGCTCCCCATCAAGATCGTGGTTCTCAACAACCACTACCTCGGCATGGTGCGCCAGTGGCAGGAACTCTTCTACGAAAACCGTGAGTCCGGCGTGGACCTCGAGGGTAACCCCGACTTCTGTAAACTCGCCGGTGCCTACGGCATCGAAAGCTTCAACATCAAGCGCCCTGCCGACGTCACCCGCGTCTTGAAAAAGGCGCTCGCCTACAACGATGGACCCTGCCTCATCCACGCCGAATGCGTGAAGACTGACAACGTCTTCCCGATGATCCCCGCTGGCGCCGCCCTCGAGGGCATGCTCACCGAGCCACCGAAACACAAAATGGCCAAGCCAATTGGCTCAACCTAGGTCCCAATATGGAGCGCGGGTTTGCAACCCGCTTCCAATGGCTCCCGTGAGCAACCGCTCAACAAGATACAATCCAGACCAGCGGGCTAAAACCCACTCTCCAAATTCCGAACTCTCAAATTTCACTCCCATGACTAAGAAGAAACTCGTCACTACCGATACTCCAGAAGAACCAACTCGCAACGAGGTCCTTCACACTCTTTCCGTCTACGTCAACAACACCGCCGGCGTCCTCATGCGAATCTGTCAGGTCTTCGCCCGACGCGCCTTCAACATCGAGTCACTCGTCGTGTCGCAAGGACGCGATTCCCGATTTTCCCGGATGACCATCGGCATCGTTGGCAACCCCATCGGCTTCGTGCAGATCATCAAGCAGGTCAACAAACTCATCGACGTCATTCACTGCTTCGAGCACTCCGCAGAAAATTCTGTGGTGAAGGAAATGCTCCTCATCAAGTTCATGGCCGAGACCGCGTCCCAGCGCACCGACGCACTTCAAATCGTCGAGCACTTCGGAGGTAAAACCGTCGACCTGACCCCCAACTCCATGGTCGCCATGGTCACCGGTGACACCCCCAAAGTCGACGCCGCAATCAGCATGCTCGGCCAGTTCGACATCATCGAAACCGTCCGCACCGGCAAGGTCGTCATGGCCCGGGGAGAGCAACCAACCTAAGGGGGCTCCCTCTCCAAGGCAGGGACGGACCTCCGGGCCGTCCGGCCGTTCAGTCCAGAATGGC
>JAPKDA010000115.1 GCA_028822695.1 Akkermansiaceae bacterium | reverse complement strand
CACCATCTCCCACAGCCCCAATATTCTGCGGAATTCCCCGCCGCCCAGCGACTCCCATGGCCCCAGGAAAAACCCATTGCCTCTTCTATTAAAGTAATCTACACTACCGCCGGTGCAATTTCTCGCTAAATCACTTCTCCTCCTGTCCGTGGTGCTCGGCCTGACGCTGTCCAACGCACTGGCACGTCCTCTCGAAGTGCCCTGCGACTCTCCCGACTCCTGCACCGAACTCGTCCTGGATCACTCCGATTCCCATCCCTGCGACGACTGCCCACCCACCCCTTGCTGTCCCGACGGCCATTCCGACTCGGAAGATTCCACGCACCATCACGACGACCGCGACTGCCCCTCTCCTGATCACAAGCATCACCACCATCATCAGTGCGCCTGCACCGCAGCCTCCACCTCGATGATCACCGACAGCGAACCTTTCTCGCTCCACCCCCCACTCCCCGGCGACCTCGGACCAGCCCTCGGCTTCCTCTTCGCCCCCGAGTCCACGGCATCCGTTCTGGAACGCCCACCCAACGCGTAGGGACCTCGTGTCCACTCAGGCGATCCTCGTGCCGCGTCCCCCCGACGTTTATCGATCGCCTTGAAACGCACTCCTCTGGTCACCCCAGATCAGACGGACACATTGAGGCCTAAACCCGTTCCGCGCTCCGCGGCACACCCAGCCCCACGATTTGGGCAACCTTTCGGTGAACTCTCATTTCTCAATTCTCATGTTTCGTCATACTCTAACAACTCTCGCCATTATCAACCTATGCCTCCCATCGGCCTTGGCCGGATCGTCGGGCCTCATTGTCACCTTCGACAACATCCCCGGCCGCATCGCACGCGACAACCCCGACCTCTCCGCAGCCCGATTCCGCATCAAGGAAGCCACCGGACTCATGCATCAGGCCGGGCGCCCCTCAAACCCCGAACTCGAAGCCGGCTGGAAAAACAATGCCAACTTCCGCGAAGGAACGATTGAAATCGGTATCTCCCAACGCTTCCCGGTCACCAACCGACTCCACCTCGAAAAACAAATCTCCGTCGCCGCCCTTAAGGCCGCCGAGGCCGAAGTCGCCGAAGCCCAACGTAGCATCGTCGCCGAGGCCCGCACCGCCCTTGTCGAGGTCCTCGCCCTCCGCCAACAACGCGCCCTCCGCTCCCAACAGGTCAAAATTGCCAGGAAACTCGCCAATTTCACCCGCGCCGCGGCAGACAAGGGAGAACTTTCCCCCATCGACGCCGGACAAACCAACCTCGAAGCCGCCCGCCTCTCCAGCGAGATCCGCCTTCTCAACGCCTCCGAAGTCGCCGCCATCAGCAAGCTCAAACCTCTCCTCGGCATGAGCATCACCGACACTCTGCACGTCAGCGGTTCCCTCCCCGCCGCCTCACTCCCCTCCAGCGGAGTCGATCCACGCCAACGCCCCGACTACCAAGCAACCCAACACGAAGCCGAAGCAGCCAAGCGCAACGTCGATCTCGAACGCACCAAACGCTACGAAGACATCGAGGCTGGCCTCGTCGCCGGACTCGAACGATCCGAAGACGCTCCTGACGGCTTCGAGAACGAAGGCATCATCGGATTCCGCATCAAGGTCGCCCTTCCATTCTGGGACAAGAACGAAGGCAACATCGAAGCCGCCGAAGCACGCGCCCAGCGAAAGCAAAAGGAGATCGACGCCCTTTCCCACAACATCCGCCACGAAGCCGACGGCACTCACAAGGAAATGCGGGAGTGGCTGAAGATGCTCCGCGAAATCACCGATGAACTCCTCCCCCTCGCCGCCCAACAAGCCACCGACGCCGACAAGGCCTACCGCGACGGACTCGGCGAACTGCAATCCGTCCTCCGCGCCCGGGAACAACAACTCCAACTCAATTCCTCCCGAATCGAGGCCCTCAAAAACTTCCACCTCGCCCGCGTCCGTTTCGACGCCGCCGTCGCCAAACCATAACCACTGATCTCCATGAAAACCATTTCCCTTCTCACCTCTCTCCTCATTTCCTCGGCCCTCGCCCAGGAAGAAGCCATTGATGCCGAGCGCATCGCCAACACCATCATCCTCGACGAAACCGGAGTGAAAAACCTCCGCATCGAATTGGCAGTCGCTGAGGAACAGGACTTCGAATCCACCGTCTTCGCCATCGGTCGTATCGAAGAAATTCCCGCCAACCGCTCCGTTTTGTCCTCTCGAATCAGCGGACGAATCGTTGAGATCAACGCCCACGAAGGCGACATGGTCAAAAAAGGGCAGATCCTCGCCCGTGTCGAAAGCCGTCAACCAGGCAACCCGCCTCCAACCATCGATCTCACCGCACCCGGAGACGGCCTCATCATTACCTCCCACGTCCGCCTCGGCCAACCGGTCGAACCCGCCAACGAGCTCCTCGACATTTCCAACCGCTCCACCATCTGGGCAATCGCCAAAGTTCCCGAGAACGAAGCATCCAAAATCTCCGTCGGCACCAAGGCCCGCATCCACATCCCAGCCCTCGGCCCCGAGATAATCGACGCCACCCTCACCCGTTACGGCATCAACGCCGACAGCGAGTCCGGAACGATCAAGGCGATCTTCCAACTCAACAACGAGGCCGGAAAACTCCAACCTGGCATGCGGGTCGAGTTCTCCATCATCACCGAAACCCGCCCCAACGTCCTCTCCGTCCCCCGCACCGCCATCCAGGGCAACGCCACCAACCGCGTCGTTTACGTCAAGGATTTCGATCTCCCCAACGCCTTCATCAAAGCCCCCGTCGTCCTCGGTACTCGGAACGAAGAATACGTGGAGGTCATCGGCGGCCTCTTCCCCGGCGATGAAGTCGTCACTCACGGCTCCTACCCCCTCAGCTTCGCCGACGCCAGCAAGGGCCCCTCACTCAAGGAAGCCCTCGACGCCGCCCACGGCCACCAACACGCCGAAGATGGTTCCGAACTCACCCCGGAGCAACTTGCCGCGAAGAAAGACGAAGCCACCGGCGATCACGACCACGAAGCTCACGGCTCCACCAAGGTCTTCATGATCTATTCCCTCCTCGTCACCATCGCTCTCCTCATCTGCCTCCAGATGCTCTGGAAGAACCGCACCACCTCACAGAACTAATGCTGAACTTCCTCATCAGATTCAGCCTCTCCCAGCGCGCCCTCGTACTGGCCACCTCCTTCGTGCTGTTAGCCTTGGGCGCAAAAAAGACCTTTGAACTTCCCGTCGAAGTCCTTCCCGACCTCACCAAACCAACGGTAACGATCCTCACCGAAGCCCCCGGCTATGCTCCCGAGGAAGTAGAGACCCTCATCACGGTTCCTCTGGAAAACAACCTCGCCGGAGTCACCGGCGTCACTCGGCTCCGTACGACCAGCGACATCTCCCTCTCCCTCATTTTCGTCGAGTTCGACTGGGACACAGACATCTATCAGGCCCGCCAATTCGTTCAGGAACGCCTCACCGGCAGCAGCGAAATCCTTCCCGATGGCATCACCCCCTACATGGCTCCCGCCAGCTCACTCATGGGCGACATCATGCTCATCGGCCTCCGCGACCCAACCGGAAAAACCAGCCCTCGCGACCTCCGTGTCCTCGCCGACTGGTCCATCGGCCGCCGCATCCAAGCCATCCCCGGCGTCGCTGAAGTCCTCGCCATGGGCGGCGGTGTCAAACAAATCCACGTCCAACCAAAACCCGAAGCCATGCTCTCGCTCGGCGTGTCCTTCGAGCAAATCCGCGACGCTGCAGCCAACTCGGTAAAGAACAGCACCGGCGGATTCCTCACCGAACAAGCTCAGGAAATCATGGTCCGCAACCTCGCCATGACCACCAACCTCGACGAGATCGGCGACACCGTCGTCACCTATGAGAACGATCGCACCGTCCGCCTCAAGGACGTTGCCAACGTCGTCTGGGATCTTGAACCGATGCGCGGCGACGCCGGCATGGGCACGAAGCTTACCAAGAACGGCCAAGTCGAGAGCGCCAAAGGCGACGCCGGCATTATCCTCACCGTCCGCAAGTCACCGGGATTTGACACCATCGAGCTCACCAAGAAGGTCGAGGCCGCCATCGCCGATCTCCAATCCACCCTCCCCGAGGGCAGCGAGCTCCTCACCATCTACCGACAACAAGACTACATCGATCTTGCCATCGGCAACCTCAAAGAAGCCCTCCGCGACGGCGTCATCATGGTCGCCGTCATCCTCTTCATCTTCCTCTTCAACTTCCGCGTCACGATCATCACCCTCACCGCAATCCCTCTCTCGCTCGCCATCACCGTCCTCGTCTTTGACCTTCTCGACCTCAGCGTGAATTCCATGACTCTCGGTGGCCTCGCCGTCGCCATCGGTATGGTCGTCGATGACGCCATCGTCGATGTCGAGAACGTCTTCCGCCGCCTCCGCGAAAACGCCGCCGCGACCCACCCCAAGCCCAAACTGGAAATCATCGCCACCGCCTCAGGCGAGGTCCGCTCCTCGATTTTCTACGCCACCATCCTGATCATCCTCGTCTTCATTCCCCTCCTCGCCCTCTCCGGAGTGGAAGGAAGGCTCTTCACCCCCATCGCCATCGCCACCATCGTCAGCATGGCCGCCTCGTTCGTCGTTTCGCTCACCGTCATCCCGGTCCTTTGCTACTACCTCCTCAGTCCCAAATCCGACCAATCCCATCAGGACGTCATCTTCGTCCGCTGGCTCAAGGAAGCCTTTCGCGTCACCTGGCTGCGCTTCGCCCTCAGCCAACCCATCCTGCTTCTGGCCCTCACCGGTGGCTTGTTGGTCATCAGCTACCTCACCGTGACCAAAATGGGCGGGGCCTTCCTCCCACCCTTCCAGGAACCGACCGCGGTCATCGCCACGACCACTGCCCCGGGCACTTCACTCAAAACCACCGCCGATCTTTCCCGCACCGCACAGGACCTCCTCCTCGAAATCCCCGGCGTCGAAACTGTGGGCTACCGGGTCGGTCGCGCCGAGCGAGGCGACCACGTCGTCCCTGTCTCCACCGTCGAGTTCGAAGTCGACTTCAACGAGGAAGGCGAGAAGAACCGCGAAGAGGTCTTTGCACAAATCCGAGAGACCATGCTGGCCATCCCCGGCACCTTCAGCGCTATTAGCAGCCCCCTCGCCGACCGCGTTGGCCACATGCTCAGCGGTGTCTCCGCCAAGGTTGCGATCAAGATCTACGGTCCCGACCTCGATGAACTCCGCCGCCTCGGTGGAGAGATCACCGACATCGCCCGCGCCATCCCCGGACTCGAAGAAGCCCGCATGGAGCAACAAGCTCCCATTCCGCAACTCCGTATCGAGGTCGATCGGAAACGCGCCATGGCCTACGGAATCACCCCCGGCGAACTCAACACCGAACTTGCTGCGCTCATGGGCGGAGAAACGGTCGCCGAAGCCTACGAAGACCAACGCGTCTTCGACATCGTCGTCCGCCTTCCCGCCGAATGGAGGGAGAACCCCGACCGACTCAGCAATCTCTATATCGACACAAAGAGCGGTCAACGCATCCCCCTCAGCTACGTCGCCGAAATCAGGCAAGCCACCGGACCCAACACCATTCTACGCGAAAATGGTCAACGCCGCTTCGTCGTTTCCATCAACCCCACCACCACCGACCTCAATGCCGTGGTCGAGCAACTCCAAGAGGAAGTCACCGCCGGAGTGAATTTCCCAGAGGGATATTCGGTCTCATTTGAAGGCGAGTATCAAGCCCAACAAGAAGCGCGTCACACCATTTTCACCACCTCCGCCATCATTCTCCTCGTTGTCATCTTCCTCCTCTACAGCTACTTTCAAAACTTCAGCTTCGTGGCCCTCGTCCTGACCATCATCCCGGTCTCCCTCATCGGCGCCATCCTCTACACCAGCCAAACTCTCAACAATATCAGCGTCGCCACCCTCGTTGGCTTCATCGCCATCACCGGCATCGCAGCCCGCAACAACATCATGATGATCTCCCACTACCTCCATCTCATGCGCCACGAGGGCGAAGGCTTCACCCGCCAAATGCTCGAGCGCGGCACCCTCGAACGCCTCGTCCCCGTCGTCATGACGGCCCTCTCCGCAGGCATCGCCCTCATCCCCCTCCTCCTCGCAGCCAACGAGCCCGGTAAGGAAATCCTGAACCCCGTGGCCATCGTCATCGTCGGCGGCCTCATCAGCTCCACGATACTCGGCCTCGCCATCACCCCCTCCCTCTTCTACGTTTTCTGCCGAAAATCCGCCGAAAAAGCCGTTGCCCAGAAAGCTCCCGCCAGCGAATAGACTCACCGACCAAGAACCCTAACAAGAAACAACACAATGAAGCTGAATCAGAACTCCATCATGTCCCTCTCCGCCGTTTGCGCAGCCAGCACCTTCCTCAGCCTCGGCGCCGTCCGGGCCGATCACCACGAAAAAGGTGACCACGACGACCACAAGCACCAGAAAGACGAACACAAAGGCCACGACCACGCCGAACTCGTCGGCCCCAACAAAGGACGCATCCTTCACGACGTCGAACCTCACGCCGAACTCTTCGTCACCAAGGACCGCAAAATCAAAGTCACCTTCCTCAACGACCACGGCAAAGTCGTTGCAGCGAAAGATCAGAAGGTCACCGTCGTGTGCGGAAAGCGTAGCAACCCTACCAAACTGACCTTCAAAAAGGACGGCGACTCCTTCCTCTCCGAGAAATCGCTCCCCAATGGAACAATGATCCCGACCATCCTCCAGATCAAAGTCACCCCTGAGGCCAAAACCACGGTCATCCGCCTCAACCTCGACCTCTCCCTCTGCTCCGGTTGCAAACTCCTCGAATACGCCTGCACCTGCGACCACCACGGTGATCACGAGGATCACGAGGATCACGAGGATCACGAGGATCACGA
>JAPKDA010000002.1 GCA_028822695.1 Akkermansiaceae bacterium | reverse complement strand
CTTTCTTGGTGGCCACTTTCTTGGTGGCCACTTTCTTGGGCGCTACCTTCTTTTTGACGGCCTTCTTTTTAGCGGCATTCGTAGCGCCGGATTTTGGATCTGATGGTGGCATGTATTCGGTAATAAAATTCTTGGGACTGATGGGCGGGTTTGCCGTTTCGCAATGAACGAAATTGGACAGGGTCCAGCGCGGTGATACTCTTTGGTCTTACCAGGCAAGTGGTCTGGCCAGAGGTCTCGGGACCATCAGTTCTCGGGATATACTCGGGACGGGAAATTGGGGGTGCAGGGGCCACCTCGGTCGGCAGGGACGCGCTTTTCCCGGTTGGGAGTGGCCTCGTTACCTGAATAATCCTTACTCAGTGAGGCGTTTGGCGAACCTGACGGCGGATTGAAACATTCACAATCACCGCAACTTCCAGACATGCGAATGATGCTGGATGGTTCAGGTTTGGCAATCTTTTTCTGAGGCCCCGGATGCCGATGTCTGCTGGGTCGGGGAAGGAGGGCAAAAGGAGCGTCGACCCGCCATTGACCTCTAGGGGCTACCGCGCTAAAGCCTCCCCGCAAGCTCATGAAGGACCCCATTACTGTATCTGTCACAGGAGCGGCCGGACAAATCGGCTACGCCCTCCTCTTTCGTATCGCATCTGGTGCCGTCTTCGGCCCCGACCAACCGGTTAATCTCCGGTTGATCGAAATCGAACCCGCCATGGGTGCCCTGGAAGGGACGGTCATGGAACTCGATGACTGCGCCTTTCCGCTCCTGCAAAACATCACCCCGACCGCCGATCTGGACGAGGGGTTCAAGGGAACCAACTGGTCGCTCCTCGTCGGTTCCGTTCCGCGGAAGGCAGGAATGGAACGCGCCGACCTCCTCGGTATCAACGGCAAGATTTTCACCGGTCAAGGCCAGGCAATCGCCCGGAACGCCGCATCCGATGTGCGGGTTCTCGTTGTTGGCAACCCCTGCAACACAAACGCACTCATCGCAATGAACAACGCGGACGGTGTCCCAAACGATCGCTTTTTCGCGATGACCCGCCTCGACGAAAACCGAGCCAAGAGCCAACTTGCCGCGATGGCAGGCGTGCATTCCAACTCGGTCACCAATCTTTGCATCTGGGGGAATCACTCTTCTACCCAGTATCCGGATTTCGTACATGCCAAGATCGATGGCAAACCCGTTCCCGAAGTCATCACGGACTCTAAGTGGCTTGAAGAGGAATTCATTCCCGTCGTGCAGCAACGCGGAGCAGCGATCATCAAAGCCCGCGGCGCATCTTCCGCAGCTTCGGCTGCCAATGCCGCGATCGACACGGTGCGCAGTCTCGTGACTCCTACTCCGGAAGGCGACTGGCACAGCGTTGGGATTTGCTCGAGCGGTCAGTATGGCATCGATGCAGGTCTGATCGCCTCGATGCCCATTCGAACGAATGCCGATGGCTCGTGGTCCGTCGTCGAGGGTGTGGGCATCGATCCGTTCTCGCGGGAGCGCATCGACGCCTCCACCAAAGAACTCCTCGAAGAACGCGAGGCCGTAAAAAACCTCATCCCGAGCTAATCGCCCAGTTGTCCTCGCTCCCTTTAGAGATTGCCGACCGGCAATTCGACTCCCGTCTCCTCCTGGGGACCGGGAAGTTCGGTTCTTTGGAATTGATGAAGGATGCGCTGGCTTCCTCGGGCACCGAAATAGTCACCGTCGCCCTCCGCCGGGCCGATTTGAGCGGAAAGAACGATCCATACGCCAACATCCTCGAGTTTGTCGACCCGGAGCGTTACCTGCTCCTCGCCAACACGAGCGGGGCGATGAATGCGGAGGAGGCGGTGCGCTTGGCCCGCCTAGCCGCCGCGTCCGGGCTACCCAAGTGGATCAAGCTCGAGATTCATCCGGACCCCAACTACCTCCTTCCGGATCCCATCGAGACTCTGGCCGCGGCCGAGATCCTCGTGAAAGAGGGGTTCACGGTGCTGCCCTATATCAATGCAGATCCCGTCCTCGCCAAGCGCTTGGAGGAGGTCGGAACGGCCACAGTGATGCCCCTGGGCGCTCCGATTGGCTCGAATCAGGG
This sequence comes from Akkermansiaceae bacterium, assembly GCA_028822695.1. Lineage (GTDB taxonomy): Bacteria > Verrucomicrobiota > Verrucomicrobiia > Verrucomicrobiales > Akkermansiaceae > JAPKDA01. The sequence goes on along the minus strand of JAPKDA010000002.1, from coordinate 68,295 downwards.
CCTCGCGACAAAGGATCAACTCCGCATCATTATCGAACAGGCCAACATCCCCGTCATCATCGATGCAGGGATCGGAGCACCGAGTCACGCCGCTGAGGCGATGGAGATGGGAGCCGATGCCGTTCTGGTGAATACCGCCATCGCCGTGGCCGGAGATCCAGTGACCATGGCAAATGCCTTCCGCGCCGCGGTGCAAGCTGGACGTCAGGCTTTCGATGCGGGACTGCCGACCGCACTCGATCGCGCAGAGCCCACCAGTCCGCTGACCGGATTTTTGCAGGGATCTTGAATCCAAAGAACGGGCCTGTCTGGAATTGTCGCCATCAGACGATCTCGTTCCTTGTGTTGCCTCCTCCCGATCCTATTCTCTCCGCGAAGGACTCCGAATGACGCCACTCCTCCGCAAATTTCTCGGGATGAACTGGGTGCTCGTACTGGTAATGTACGGGCTCCTCGTCTTCGGCGTTCTTGCGATCGAGAGCGCGGCGAGACATGTCGCCATCCTTGGTATGTCACCCGATGATTGGGGCGCGGCGTGGGCGGCAAAGCAGAAGACCTGGATCATCATCGGCAGCCTGATCTACTTCGTCACGGCGCTCATCGACTACCGGTGGTTGAAGTGGCTGGGGATCCCCATATACGGCGTCGGAGTGGCGCTTCTTACTTATCTCACTCAACAGCCGGATCCCGTTCACCAAATTTCCTTGGGACCGATCAGCTTCCAGCCGACCCAGATCGTCATTGCCGCCGGCATCATGATGATCGGGCTCTGTTTGGAGATTCTCCCCAAATGGCATCGGTTCTTTGCCCAGCCCTTCGTTAAGCTCGCGATCATCGGAGTGCTTTGTGGTGTGCCCTTCCTCCTGGTGGTGAAGAACAACGATATGGGTTCGGCCATCGTTTGGTTACCAATTTCCTTCGTGGCGATCTTGGTGGGTGGAATTCCTTTTCGACACTTGCTCTTTCTTGGCCTCATCGGGCTGGGAATCGTCCCGATCATGTACTTCCTCGCCCTGCCACTCGTGTCCGAACGGGGAACAGCGCGGGTCGAGCAGTATCTCGAAATACTGAAGACTGGCGAGGTAGACCTTCACAGCACACAACACGACAACTACGCGCCTTACTACGTCTCGATGGCCGTCGGGAAAGCAGGATGGAAGGGAGCTGGTTGGAACGCCAAGGAGGAACGCGGCTCCATTCACGCCAAGCGCTACATTCCCTACAACACCGCACACAACGACTACATCTTCGCGGTGATCGCGGAGGAGCAGGGCTTCAGGGGGAGCCTTTTGCTCATCACCGCATTTTCACTGTTGCTGATCCAATGCCTCTTCATCGCTTTCTACAGCTGCGATTTCTCCGGGCAGCTGATTGCTTCGGGGGTGGTCGCGCTGTTTTTCGCGCACCTGTTTGAAAACATCGGGATGTGTATACTCCTCATGCCGATCACCGGAATTCCGCTACCGCTAATCAGTTACTCGGGAACATTCGTGGTCATTTGCATGTTCCTCCTGGGACTCGTGCAAAGCGTCTGGGTCCACCGCAAGCTTGAGCGGGACTCACCTACCGAACCAAACGTCGCATCGGGTGGGATGACCCGCTAGGGGATGATTACTCCAGCAGGTCGGTCCCAAACTCCCTGCGCCAGGCGAGGATTCCGCCTTCGATGTTTCGCGCTTTGCTGATGCCCGCTTGCTGCATCATTCCAACGGCGTAGGCGCTGCGTTGACCAACTTTACAGTAGACCAAGTATTCCTGGTTGGGATCAAGGGAGGGGAGGGCTGCTTCCAATTCACCAAGTGGCACAAGTGTGCAGCCTGAGAGATGAGCGGAGGCATGTTCCTCCGGCTGGCGGACGTCGAGCAGGACTCCGTTGAATCCACTCTCCAAGATCTTCCGAAGCCCTTGCACCGTAAGGTCCGATCCCGGCTCCGCGACGCAGGTTTGCTGGTGATCGACAGGCTCGGTGATGGTTGGTTGATCGCCACACAACTTACAGGATGGATCCTTCCGAAGGGCCAACTCCCGGAACCTTGCCGAGAGTGCATCGTAGTGAAGCATCCTCCCGGTGAGTGGCTCTCCAATCTTGAGGATCAGCTTCAGAACCTCCATTGCCTGCAATCCACCAACGACGCCGGGAAGGGCTCCCATCACACCCGCCTCGTCGCAGCTTGGCACCGCACCTGCCGCGGGTGGCTCGGGAAGAAGGCAGCGATAGCACGGGCTTCCGGATTCACGGTCAAACACGCTCAGCTGCCCATCGAATTGAAAAATCGCGCCGGCAACCAACGGCTTCTTCGCTAAGTAGGCTCCATCATTGACGAGAAACCTTGTCGGAAAGTTGTCCGAGCCATCCACAATGACATCGTAATCCGCCATGATCTTCAGGACGTTCTCAGCAACCAATCGGAAGGGGTGAGTGATGACTTCGATCTCGGGGTTAAGGTCCTGCAACGCCGCCTTCGCGCTGTCGGCTTTCAACTCGTTCACCCGTGAGGTGGTGTGAACAATCTGTCGTTGGAGATTAGTGAGATCGACACGGTCAGCATCAATGACCCCGATCCGGCCCACGCCGGCGGCAGCGAGATAGAGAAGGGTGGGGGACCCGAGTCCTCCCGCGCCGACACACAACACCGAGGCCTTCTTGAGCTGGGCCTGCCCCTCCTCACCCACCTGGGGAAGGATGAAATGGCGGCTGTAACGACTGCGCTCGGATTCGGAGAAGCTCATCTTGTGGGGCTACTGTCACCACACCCTGCCCAACAGGCAAGTGCGGGGCTAAGACAATCCACGATTGAATGTTAAGCCTCGGACGCTTAAATCAATAGGTCTCGGGCCGCAGGCCTGATCTTCCACCATGGATACCCTCATCAAACATATTACTAACGGCCTGGAACTTGACGAGCAACACGTAGACGCAGCCGTAGAACTCCTCTTGGACGAGTCGGCCGATGTGGCGAAGAAGGTCTCGTTTTTGGAAGCACTCGCCAACAAGGGTGAGACGGCCAGGGAGATTGCAGCCTTTGTGATCGCGCTCCTGAGAAGCGCTGTGGATCCCGGGGTGGCCGGGATGAAGCTTGAAGGTCCTACCATCGACGTTTGTGGGACCGGCGGAGACAAACTCGACCTCTTCAACGTCTCCACCACCAGCATGTTTGTCATCGCCGCGGGTGGAGCAGTGGTCACCAAGCACGGCAATCGTGGGATCACATCGAAGAGCGGCGGCGCCGATGTTCTCGAGGCGCTTGGTATCCGCATTGATCTTCCTCCCGAAGGCTTCCGTCACTGCCTGACCGAGGCGGGCGTCGGATTCCTCTTTGCGCCCCAATACCACCCCGCCTTTAAAGCAGTCGTTCCGGTTCGAAAAATTCTCGCGGAGCGGGGGAAGCGCACGATTTTCAATCTGATCGGACCGCTATTGAATCCAGCCAGCCCCCAATGCCAATTAGTGGGCGTGATGGAGCCGAGCTTGGCTCCTACCTTTGCCGATATCCTCCAACGCCTCGGCCGGGAGTTGGTCTGGTCGGTGTCAGGTTCCACTGCAGATGGTCAATCGGTCGACGAGGTCAGCCTCCTTGGCCCGACCTGCATCTACAAATCCGGCTCCATACAAAGGGCGGTGGACGAAGAAATCAAACCCGAGGACTTTGGCCTGAAAACCGCCGCACTCTCCGACCTTCAAGGAGGCAACGCTCAGGAGAACGCCGTGCTCCTTACTGCCATCCTTGACGGAAGCGACACCGGCCCAAAGCATGACATGATCCTGCTGAACGCCGGCGCCGGACTTGCCTGCGCCGGGTTGGCCGACAACATGGGGGATGGGATCGAGCAGGCCCGAGCCCTGATCGCGTCCGGCAAAGCCTTAAAGCGCCTCACTGCGCTCCAAGAAGCTTCCAAGGCTTAACCTTGGGCCAGAGACCTCTCGGTCTGCGCGTCGAGAATGCCGTAGCGTTCACGGTGCAAGTTGGCGTCACTGCGGAAGATGAGTCGCCCGGTGTGGGAACGCTCCAATTCCATCAGGAGCGCGGAGTCCTCTGTTTTGAAGCGATTCAAGATGTCCGGGTTGACCACCACGACAAGATCTCCGACTTCATCGCGATACTTCTGAATGATGCTGTTCAAGGCCCGCTGGATCTCGATGCTCATGGTCATCGTGGTCTTCACCTTGCCTTGACCCTGACAGTATGTGCAGGGCTCGTAAAGTGAGTCTCGCAAACTCTCATTGAGTCGCTGGCGGGTCATCTCCATCAGGCCGATGGATGAAATCTGCAGAACCTGCGTCTTTGCCTTATCGTGGCGCAAACGGTCCGTCATCACGCGGTAGACTGCTTGTTGATCGCGGCGATGGCGCATGTCGATGAAGTCGACCACCACCAAGCCACCGATATTCCGAAGGCGCAACTGACGAGCTACTTCCTGAGCTGACTCGAGGTTCGTCTCCAAGATCATCTTCTCAACATCCTTCGCTCCACGGTTTCGACCGGTGTTCACGTCGACGGAAATCAAGGCTTCCGTCTCATCGATCACGATATATCCGCCGCAAGGCAACCAGACTTGACGCATGAAGGCTTCATCGATTTGCTTTTGGATCCCGATGTTCTCAAAAATCGGCAGCTGTGTGGGCATGTGGACGATGCGACGTTTCGCCCGACGAGAGATCCGCTCGGCGATCGAGCGCATGAATTCCACGGTCTCCAGGTCATCACAAATCACCTGATCGATCTCCTCAGTGAGGAAATCCCGTGCGGTTTGCTCGATGAGACCTGGCTCACGGAAGATGCAAAGCGGGGCAGGGTTGTTGTCGCGGACATGCTCCACTTCATTCCACTCGTCCAGCAACATGGCCAGATCACGCACAAAGTGACGGGCCCGCTGACCCTGCGCGACAGTCCGCATGATGATGCCCATGCCTTCCGGAATGCTGAGCTTCTGCATGATCTTGCGGAGGCGTTGTCGCTCCTTGGGATCATCGATCTTCCGGGAAATACCGAACTGCTCCGAATAAGGAGTCAGGACGAGATAACGACCAGGGAGAGAAATGTTGGTGGTGACCCGGGGCCCTTTATTGCCGATCGGCCCCTTGGAGACCTGAATGACGATTTCCGAGCCAACCGGATAGATGCTGGGAATGTCCTTCGAGTTGATCTGCTTCTGCCGCTTCTTCGGCTTACCACCGCGATTGATCTCCTCAACACTGCTGTCGAGAGCGGCGGGAATAGCATCCCAGAAGTGGAGGAAGGCATTCTTCTCCATCCCGATATTCACGAACATTGCCTTAAGGCCCTGTTCGATGTTCTTCACCCGCCCCTTGAAAACACACCCCACGATGTTGTTGTCGCCTTCGCGCTCAACATCGTATTCTTCGAGGATTCCGTCTTCCAGTAGGGCAACACGCCGTTCGAGTTTCTCGGCGTTAATGACTATCGTATTACCCTGAAGCGGTTCAATACCGCCGATGCGCAGGGCGCGCTTGATCTTTTTGAGCATGGTCTGAAAAAAAACATTGGAAATGATTGTCTATGGAAGCGTCGCCCCCTAGCGCCGCCTTCGCGGTGCAGGGCGCCTTCTTTCCTCAGAACTGCTCCGGGGAGGAGCGGGATCTGAATCTGCTTCCGGCGTGATACTTGGCAACGGAATTGCCCGTGGACGGACCCTGACGGCCGGCCTGGACACTTCTGCACCTGACGCTTCCTCGCCTGTTTCGCCCTCTTCGTCAATAGCGAGGGGAATAAGATCGCCTTCCAGGGCGTCGATTCGCTGGATCGGATCGAAATGTCCGGCAAAGAGCCCCATTTTATCAAGAGGAAGCTTCAGTCCCGCATCTTGCGCAAATAACCCCCTTAAGATCATGTTTACCAGCGGCCCAGCCACTGCGCCTCCGGATTTTCCGCTCTGAACAACGACCACCACCGCGTAGCGGGGCTCCTCAAACGGGGCAAATGCCACCGTCCAAGCATTGTGCGATTTTTTTCCGTGATCGACGGTCTGAGCGGTCCCGGTTTTGGCCGCCACGGCAACTTCCCTCATCCCGGCCCGCTTCGCCGTGCCACCAGGAACGTTGGCGGCCATCCACATTCCATGGCGAATTTGATCCAAATGTTCGGAGCTCAAGCCTTCCCGAAGCATGTTTCGCTTCAAGATCGGTATCTCGTCGAGAACAAGGCCGATCTTCGGATCCGGATGGATGACCCGCCGCACGATCCGGGGCTGGTAATACTGCCCACCATTCGCAATGCAGGAAACCGCACCGCACATCTGGAGCGGGGTCGCTGCTGAGTCTCCCTGTCCAATCGCAAGTTGGGCCACGAGAGAGGGGGTCATCGAGAGCCCCTCCCGGTAATCGGTCTTCCACCACATGCTTCCGGGAACGATCCCCGGTGACTCAGCAGGGAGCTTCACGCCCGTGCGATGACCAAATCCCAAGAGCTCGAACCCATCAACCATCGCTTTTGTTCCCAAGGTCGTCGCGAGATCCATGAAATAGGGATTGCAGGAGCGTTGGATAGCCGGGGGCATGCTCAGGGTACCATGACCAGTCCTCAACCAACAACGGATCCGCACGTCGCCACGCCGACCATAAGAAATCGACCCCGTGCAGTTGTGCCGGTGGTTGTGGTATCCGTGCAAACAGCCAGTGATCGCGGTGGGCAGCTTGAACGTCGAGCCCGGTGTGAAACTCGAGATCGCCCGGTTCGTAAATGGAGCGGCGAGATTCGCCCGGTAATTCGCGTAGTCGGCCTGACTGATGCTTGGAATGAAATGGTTCGGGTCGTAGTTGGGCACCGAGGCCATGGCGATAATCTCGCCATTTCGTGGATTCATGACCACAGCCGCAGCACGTCCCGCGCGGCGCAGAACATTCTCCACCAAATACTGTGCCCGGGCATCGATCGTCAACTCAACCCGCGCACCTTCGCCGGGGCGAATGTAGTCCACTAAACCGAGAATGTGTCCTTTCTCATCCTTGAGTAAGGTGCGTTTTCCTGGTGGCCCCTTCAGATCCTTATCCATGGAGGCCTCGATACCCATGATGCCTTCGTCCTCGCCGAGGTAGTGATTGTATCTCTCCTCGTCGCCCTCGGGGATGTCGCCTTTTTCCCACTGCTTCAAATACCCGAGGACATGGCCGGCCACTGAACCATAAGGATACTCCCGCCGTGGGCGCACCGTCACGTAGACGCCGGGCATCTCGACGTTGTACTCCGCGAGACGCGAGAACTTGTCGAAATCCAAATCAATCGGAAACGTGAAGGGAATCAATCCACCGTGCGTGATGTGGTGGGTTTCCAGAGCCGAGCGGCTGTAGCGACACTCAATACCGTGCTCCAGAAGGCGGGGGATGATGGTCAGATCGACGATCTCTGAAATTCGGAGCTTCTCACGCGGGTCAGGCTTGGGCCCATCCCCACGGCGATGGGCGATCTTGGCTTCATCGAACTCCTCCTTTCGCTCCTGATTCCAAGCGCGCTCAATTTCAGCGAGATTGAAGACGAGTTCGTAGTTCCGGATGTTCTTGGCGAGCACGATCCCGTTGCGGTCGGTGATTTCGCCACGCACGCCTGGTTCCCGAACGGTCACTTCGCGTGTGCCGGGAACGCGCCGGCGGTGGTAGTCCCGCTGCTCGATCTGAAATTTGTAAAGCTGTGACAACAAAGTCCCGCTGCCCAGGAGGACCAAGGCAGTCAGCAAATAGAGCCGGAATCGGAAGCGCGGTTGCACAATTCTTGTAACGTCAGGCACGACGCTGAGTTTTTAAGCTGTCATAGCGAATCGTATGACGAAACATGGATGCCAGTTTAAACAGGATCCAAAAGACGAGAGGGGAGAGGAGCATGGTCAGAAGGGAACAAAAGGTGATTTTTAGCATGACTCCCCGGGTCAGAATGAATTCTCCCCGCACAAAGGTAATCAGCATGAACTCCGCGAAGAGATAGAGAAAGATGACCACCCCGGTCAAAAGCGCGGAGACATGCCACTTTCCCTCGCGGAATAAAGGTCGGATTCCCTGCATCAGAAACCCCATGCTCGCGTAGAGCAATATTGAGTAGCCGAACTTCAGCTGCTCAACCGGATGCGTGTAAACGCTCTCCAAGCCTTCCGCCACACCCGGAAGGTGCTGTGCATCCCACAGGAAGCCACAGAGAAAAGCCATGATGAGCATCGCTCCCATGCTCACGGTTACCGAGCTGCAGCAGAAGACCAAAGGCACAATTAGAATCCGCGCATCGTAGAGTCCTGTAAATGCCGGCATGAACTGCTGCATGATGAAGACCGTGCAGAGCAAGGACACCACGCTGAACAGGTATCCAATCATTCTCCCTCTTCCTCGGTTTTTCCCATGCTGTCCGGCTGGGATGTGACAAACACGATGTTCAAGTTTTGAAAATCCACCGATGGCTTCACCCAGGCCTCGCCGTCAAATGCGCCAGGCTCAAACGACTCGATCGTGCCGACGAGAATCTTCGCATGGAACAAGCCGCCACGTCCGGTCGTGACCACCCGCATGCCCGGACGAATCGGAGCATCCTTGCTGAGATAGCGAAGGCGGAGCAGGGGAGATCCACCAATCTGACCACGTTGTCCGCTCACGATTCCCGCCTCCGGAGTGCCTTCCACCTGCACTGATACCTGGCACGATTCGTCGGTAAGCAGAATGACGGACGCTTCATCTTCACCTGCGGTGACCCGATCAACCTTGCCGGCCAAACCACCGCTGGCCAGCACCGGCACCTGGGCGGCAATGCCGGACTTTGCACCGCGATCAATGATGACCGATTTCCACCAGGTGGATGGCTGGCGCTTGATCACCCTTGCCGCGGTCACCTCAAAGTTCGTGCGGCGCTTGAAATCCAACGCCGCATTCAATTCGTTGTTTTCGCGCTCAAGCTCACGCAACTGCCCCTCAATCGCCGCAAGGCGCCCGAACTGCAGTTCAGTTTGGTGCAGGCGCGCTTCGAGGTCCTTGGAATACTCCACCTCCTTGAGAAAGGCGCCAGCCTTGGCTTCAAGCTTGGAACCAGCCCGGACAAAAGGAGAAACCGTCTCGTAATATGTCGACTGAATGGAGCGCACCGACGACTCGCTGAGCGTAACCGCCCAAACCACGCCGACCAGAAATCCGAGGAGGATCAGTAAATTGAGCGGCTTCATGATGGTCCCGCCGTCCTGCTCTTACAGTTCGGAGCTTGTTACTCGTTTCAGGAAAGCCAATTCGCTGAGCACCTTTCCCGTGCCTTCGCCAACCGCACTCAACGGATCTTCCGCCACGTGCACCGGTAGCCCGGTCTCTTCGCGAAGCCGCTTGTCGAGTCCGCGGAGCAGCGCGCCGCCACCGGCAAGAACCAGACCGCGATCGACAAGGTCCGCCGCCAGTTCCGGAGGGCAACGTTCCAGGGTTGTGCGGACCGCATCGACAATCGTTGTCAGCGGATCAGCCATTGCTTCACGCACTTCCTGCGAGGTGATCGTGATCGTCTTCGGCAATCCGGAAACCAAGTCGCGACCTTTCACTTCCATGCTCGTCTCCTTCGGCAATGATGCCGCGGAACCGATACGAATTTTGATGTCTTCCGCTGTGCGTTCGCCGATCAGTAAATTGTAAGCACGCTTCATATATTGGATGTTGGCCTCATCCAATTCGTCACCGGCCGTGCGCACGCTCCGGGAGTAAACAATTCCTGACAGCGAGATCAGGGCGACCTCGGTCGTGCCACCGCCGATGTCCACGATCATGTTGCCGGCCGCATCCTGCACGGGTAGTCCGACTCCGATCGCCGCGGCCATCGGTTCTTCGATCAAGTAAACCTCACGCGCACCAGCCGCCTCGGCCGACTCACGCACCGCACGACGTTCGACCTCCGTGATTCCGGAGGGAACGGCGATCACTACACGGGGGTTCGTTCCGCGGCGGTTGTTGTTCACCTTACGGATGAAGTGCCGAAGCATCGCCTCGGTGACCTCGAAATCGGCAATCACACCGTCCCGGAGAGGCCGGATCGCCACGATATTTCCGGGAGTCCGTCCGAGCATCCGCTTGGCATCATCACCAACCGCCAGAACCTCATTCGTTCCGGCTTTGACGGCAACCACAGAGGGCTCCCGCAAGACGATTCCGTGGTCCTTGACGTAGACAAGAGTGTTGGCGGTGCCTAGGTCGATACCGATGTCCTGAGAACGAAATCCAAAGAGTTTTGCAAACATGCGTTTCCTGAAAGTTATGGGGAATTGTGCTGAATTTTGCCCCCGTCGAAGGTCCTCCGCGTCCCTTTCCCAGTCTCCCAACGCAACTGCGTTTTCCCGACCGAAATGAGCATCCCGGAGATCCCATCGGGTGCGGGCGAACTATTCAACCTGCCCGTGATAAGGGCAAGACGTAAAGCCGGGAGAGAAGGGGGTTTATTACGATTTCGCCGTAACTTTATTCACAATCACTTGCACAGCCAGCGGCTTCACCTTGATTGACCCCGTGCCGCGAAAGGAATTCGTCAGCGGCCTTTGAGTAGGACGAAGCGCCGACACCGTTCGGATCGTGCTCGAAAATGGTGCGTCCGTGACTGGGCGCTTCACCCAAACGCACCGTGCGTGGGATCACCGTCTTGTAGAGTTGCTCTGGGAAGAAGCTTCCAACCTCCTCGACCACGCTACGCGACAGATTTGTCCGGCCATCATACATGGTCATGAGGATGCCTTCCAGAGTGACGCCAGCATTCACGCCAGAGTCCTTGATCTGCTCGATGACGTGCGCAATCTTCGCCAAACCCTCCAAACCGAACCATTCGCACTGCAGCGGGATCAGAATCTCGTCCGCAGCCGCCAAGGCTGAGGTCATCAGGACTCCGAGAGACGGCGGCGTGTCCAAGATGCAGAAATCATAGACATCCTTGCTCCTTACTTGGGCCAAAACGCCCTGCAAACGGGACAAATGGTTATCCATGCGGGCCAATTCGATCTCCACACCGGCCAAATCCATCTCTGCAGGCACCGCTGAGAGGTTTTCGATACGGGTGGTCTGAATCTTATCTACAAGCTGACTTTGCCCCAGCAAGGGCCCGTAAAGGCTGCAATCCTCCTCAGGCTCCAGCCCAATTCCGCTGCTGGCGTTGGCCTGAGGGTCCAGATCAATCAACAGGGTCCGCTGACCCCGCATGGCTAGCGCAGCCGACAGATTTACTGCCGTGGTCGTCTTGCCGACACCGCCTTTTTGATTCGCAATCGCGATTATTTTCATCAGATCCCAGTGCTTCCGGCGGCCGTTCATTGGCGAAATCCGGTAGCATGCGCAGCGTGGATAAAATACGGGGTCTGAGAAAGCAGAAAATGGAAAGGTCCTGAGGATCTGCCTTGAACCAGTGAGAGCGGCATGAGCGTGAGTCGATTGCAGGCGCTGCAGGCTGACTCAGGAATATTCAAAAGAGATCCATTGCCCTGGCCGTGGACCAGCCAGCCCTCCGAAGCTTTGAGCCAAGGACGAGGGCCCGGTCACGGGCCTTAGTCGCGTTCCTGGGGATCTGGGCAAAAACACTGCATACCACACACTTTACCAGTGTTGTGCGCAGCACAACACACACAACAAATCTCCCTCAAAACCCCTAAAAACAGGACTATTTCCGCCAAAAAGACCCCTCAAAACCACCCCTTAATAACTTCCCCCAATATATGTAATGCGGAGTTTCATGGCGAGCACCTATGAAGTAGCGGCCTCAACGGAACCCCCAAGTGCCACCATATATATTGGCTTACCACAATTGCAGCCCTGACCATTCCCTGCCTTCAATCATCCAAGAAACAACGAAGTGGCGCTTAACTACGCGCCATTCTGCCCTGCCCATCTGGTGCGGCATCCCGGAAAAGTGGGTCAGCGGGCTCGCCGCAATCAATCGCCACCCACAAGGCCCATCTTCCCCTTCACCCCCATCCGCTTGATCCTCAACTCTTCCTTGCTCGCCTCGGAGCGGTTGCCGATTTCCCTCCGATAGACAATCTCCAGCGGCAGCCGCCCGCGCAGATATTTCGCAGCCTTCGGCCCTTGCGACCCGTGCTCCCTGAAGCGCCTCTCCACATCGGTTGCGATCCCCGTGTAGAGCGAACCGTCGCCACAGCGGATGATATAGACCGACCAACGGGACTCACTCATCACTTCCTTTAACCCGTTCGGCGCCAGTGGAAAGAATTGCCGGCGGGAAAGGGTGATGCCTCTCGACTGACCTCCCCCCCCTGTTTGATCGTTTTGAATTAAAGCCCCTGTACGTATTGAGCATTTGTTTTCACCTCTACCATGTCATGGAGGGCTTCTTTTGTTTGATTCTCATCAACAAGGAACTTCTCAAATTCTCGGACAAGGCTCACTTTATCCAGCTTCTCTTTTGATCCCGAGCCAATATCAGTCAGATCAATAAAGAATTCATCAAAGAGATCAGAGAAGTCTCTCACCGCTTCAAGGTTTAAGAATTGTTCGTGATTATAGATACTCGGGTAGCCACCCTTTTGCTTGTCTACCGCAAAAGAGATTCCTTTCACATTCGTAATCGTGGTGGCCTTTGTACAACTCAGCATGCAATTATCTTCAATTGCCGCCTTTTTACAGCCCACCGTTCTTTGGAAGAAACATTGGCGAGAGGTCATCATCAAGATTGGATGATAGATACTATAGAGAAGCTTGAAGTTCTTTGGACGCCGAATGTTTTTTATTTGAAGACGATTAATTTCATTTGAAATGAATGCGCCTTTGCAATCAAAGACCTCCTGCATCTCCATCAGAGCATGAGAATTTGTCGTATTTAGAAATGGACCAGCAACCCACTCGATCCCCATCTCATGGGCCTTGTATGCCACGCCTGAATTATTCGTGACGATTCTTTTCGGCTTGGTCGATTCCAAAATTCTGACGGCCTCAATATAATCCTTCCCGATCAGCACGGCGGGAAACCATGGAATGAACCTTGGATTCCTGAGCAGAATATCGCTGTGTTTATCACATCCCTTTTTCAAGCTTTCTGGAATCTTAAAATAGATGTCAGCATCAGTCACATCACACAGATGGGCATCTTTTTCATCACTAATGAGAAGGGAGAGTGTTGGAGACACTTCCACTTTGGGGTTTTGTGGCAGCTTGGGAACTTCGGCATGGGGCACAAGTTTGATCGATCCGTTAAGAACGAAAGCCAGCTCATTCCTCATCGTGGTGAGCTCTTTAAAAGGAACACTTAAGCCTTCATTGAGCTCGGAGAACTCGAGAGCCGTCAGGTGATAACTTTCGTTATTAAAACTCTTCAAGCGCTTCGTCAGTAGATCCGCCGTAATCGCGGAATCTTTGGATACGCGCAGTAGAGACGTTGAAGTAACAACAAACTCTCTCCCCCCGGTCTGGGCAACGAAGGCAAGCTTCTCACCGAGCGTGGCTGTTACCGAGACCACTAAGTCGGCCTTATCGATATTGAGGCCCTTTATTTTATCAGCAAGAGTGAGGCCGAGAGCCTGCTTATCATCATGGAGCTTTTGTTGAACACCTCGACTCTCTTGCTCCGTAACCGCCCCACTTTTCTCTTGGGCATATTTGGCACTGTAGTCTTTTGGACTATCAATGAACATGTCCTTAGAGAGTTTTCCCGTGAGGAATGAACTGGTGAAACTTCGATTGAATACTTTGTGAAGGTTTGAATCATCACCGGCATGGTCTCCCGACTCGGTCAAGCGATTGATCTTCTTTCGCCAAGTATCAGTGACGGTATAAACGTAGTGAGCCCCTTTGATCCGACCCTCAATCTTGAGAGAATCGACCTTGGCCTCGATCAACTGCGGCAGCTCAAAATAGGCTGAATTATCTTTTAGATTGAGTGGATACTCATTTCCGGCAGCAGTCGGTTCGTATTTATCACGGCAAGCCTGGCTGCAGCGCCCCCGATTGCCAGAGTTCCCGACGCTCACTGAGCTAGAATAGCATTGTCCAGAAAACGCGATACAAAGGGCCCCATGGACAAAGACCTCTGTCAGAATATTATGTTCATGGGCCAGAGCAGTCAATTGAGTGATTTCCGGAAGGTTCAACTCTCTAGAAAGGTTGACCCGACTTGCTCCGAGTTCATTGAGAAAGAGTATCTGCCCTTCATTGTGCGTCGTCATCTGAGTCGATGCATGTATGTCAAGAGTCGGGAAATACTTCTTCACGATATTAAAAACACCCATGTCTTGGACGATAATCCCGTCAATCCCACTATTCACAAGTTGGTTTAACAACTTTGCGAGAACTGGAACTTCGTGTTCTAAAATCACAACATTGAGAGTCAGGAAGACCTCGCAGTCATATTCATGCGCAAGCCTAATGACGCCATAGAGCTCATCCATGGAGAGGTTGGACGCACGGTTTCGAGCATTGAATACATCCAGCCCGCAATAGACCGCGTTGGCTCCAGCGACAACGGCAGCCTTAATGGCTTCAACATCACCACCAGGCGCTAATAATTCTAACTTTTTACTCATTTCTGATCACCTATTTTCTCTCTTAAACGATGGAACTCACCCCGTTTTTATCACAGTTAGCAAAGTGCCTTTTCAGCTCTCGATTTCACTTCACACACCTGAACGGGTCTTAACTCAAGAGTCATGAGAATCAGGTCGATACGACCTGCAGAATAGCCCACCAAAATCAAAGGAGCAAGACCTTGGCTCCGACTGAGTGAAAATCAGGCGGCGGGGGCGCCCTCAGAAGAAAAAAATCTACCCCCATGAATTTTGGGCCTCTCTACGGACCAGCCCCTCTGTTTGGCCGATCGTGATCTGCTAGTTTGTAGTCATGGCCGCGAAGTTCGTCTCTATCGGCCACGAAACCCCGTTATTACTCCCACCGGACCTTCGCTACAGGCCGATGCCCTCGCCGACATCAAGACGCTCGAAGGGTACACTGAGTGGGTGAAAACCTTTCTCACTCCGGTTCCGGATGGACATGACGAGCTGAAGTTTTTTGCGGCGGATACGGAGCGAAACTGCGTATCCGCCTTCGCAGTGTTTCATGGATCTCAGACCGGTCCAGGCGGTCCAGAGAACCGACTGGAAATACCGTGGCGGCCGACTACGTCTACGGAATGCCATTTGACGGCGACCGGATCCAACACATGACCAAGATTTGGAATGATACAGTTAGTCCCCGTCAGTTGGGGTGGGCGTAGAGAGTGAAGAGTGAGCGATGATTCCGACGAAGCCCGCAAGCCGGATTCAAGCCTGAACCGAAACAACGCAGTAGTTCCGCTACACAAAGCCCCTCCCACAAACCTCCCGCCCCTCCTTGCTCCCCCCGCCCCCGCACCGTCGCTACCCTACCGCTGCACCCGGGCATTCCCTTCCCAGATACTCCAGATCTGCGACTCATCCGCAGGCTGGCCGTAGTCAGTCAACAGCGTTGCTGCAAGCGCACCGCTTGCCCAACCAAACTGCGCACACTTCTCGCCTTCCCAACCGCGAAGAATTCCGTAGAGCAATCCACCCACGAATCCGTCTCCACCACCAATACGGTCCAACACCCCGATCTCCCGCGGCTCGATGACGTGCCAATCGTCGCCATCAGCAACGATGCCACCCCATTCGTGAAGATTCACGCTGATCACCTCCCGAAGCGTCGTTCCATAGACTGAACCGTTTGGAAACTGCTCCTTCACCCGGTTGATCATCTCCTTGAAGCCGTCGATCTTGCCGGCAATATCCGCGCCGCCAGCCTCCGGACCTTCCACCCCGAGACAAAGTTGGAAGTCCTCTTCATTGCCGACGAGAATGTCAGCCAGTGTCCCAATCTCGTGAAACACCGCACTCAATTCCTCCTCCCGACCTTCCCAGAACGTAGCGCGGTGGTTCAGGTCGAAGGAGATCTTCGTCCCGTGCTTCTTCGCGGCACGTGCCACATCCAAACAAAACTTCGTCGACTCCGGCGAAAGCGCCGCAATCAAACCGGACAAGTGCACAATCTGCGCGCCCTCTTCTCCAAAGATCCTCTCCAAATCAAAGTCCTTCACCTTCAATTCCCGCCCAACCTCACCGGCCCGGTCATTCCAAACCCGCGGCGCACGTGATCCGATCCCACTCTCCGCCATGTTGATCTGGTGCCGATAGCCCCAAGGCCCGCCTTGCTCGATCTCCGGCCCCTCATAGTCCATATGGCGACTCGCGAGATTGTCTTTAATGAACCGCGACACCGGGCTCCCTTTCACGAACGAGGTCAAAATCTTCACTGGCAGTCCCAAATAGGAAGAAACGCTCCCCACGTTCGATTCCGCGCTGCTCGCCGTCATCTTAAAGGTATCCGAACAATGGAAAGGCTGTCCATTCACCGGCGTGAGACGGGTTCCCATACTCGTGGGGATCACGAGGGCATATTTGCAGTTCTGCTTGAGTTCGATCATGGTGATTTCTTCGCTGAAAATCTGTATGGCAACTATCAGGAACTTTGGGGATGAGCAAGCACAACAGCAGCACAATTCTCGGACTCAGACTACCGACAAACCCCGAAAATAAACGGCTCGGAGCGCCAATGACCACTTGTTACGTCGTGCCCAATCTGCCAGATTCCCCCCACCCGAAGGGGATCAAACTCCACTAAAGCCACACACCAAGACCCCACATGCCCGCCCAAGACTATCTCCACAATCTATTCGGCCTCGAAGGCAAAGTTGCTGTCGTCATCGGCGGCACTGGCGAACTCTGCGGAACGATGGCCGAAGGTCTCGCCAAAGCAGGAGCCCAGGTCGTTTTGGTGGGTCGCAACGAGGAAAAGGCCAATGCACGCCTTGAAACGATCAAGGCCGCAGGCGGGCGGGCCTATTTTGCACGAGGCGAAGTTTCCGACCGGGAATCCCTCAACGACCTCCTCGACAGCGTCATCGCCCAGTCCGGCCGTGCCGACATCCTCGTCAACGGCGCCGGGATCAACTCCCCCACTCCTTTCCTCGAAATCACCGACGATGAAATCTCCCGGATCATCGACACGAACCTCATCGGCGTCTTCCGTGCCTGCCAGATTTTTGGAAACTACTTCCTGAGCCGCGACGTGCAGGGCTCCATCATCAACGTGGGTTCGATTTCAGGCCTCAACCCCCTCTCCCGCGTCTTTTCCTACTCCTGCTCCAAGGCTGCGGTCCACAACCTCACCCGCAACATGGCCCGCGAATGGGCGGATCGGGATATCCGGGTCAATACTCTCGTCCCGGGCTTCTTCCCCGCCGAGCAGAACCGGGCCGTCCTCGACGAGAGCCGCGTGGCCGAAATCCTCCGGCACACCCCGGCTTCCCGCTTCGGAAATTCCGAGGAATTGATCGGCGCAACCCTCCTTTTGGCCTCCAATTCCGCCGGCGCATTTATCACCGGCACCGAGATGGTCGTCGATGGTGGGTTCAATGCGATGAGCATCTGACCCCCGCTCCAGCCACCTCCGAGGCCAGATAGTTCCAATCCCTTGAAATAACGGGATTCTGACCCGGAGTGTCTTGCCCGGCAGGCTTGGCGGGTGTATGGATCGCCCGCCCGCAGCGGGCCCAGCAGACTTTCCCCAACGCGTTTATGCTCAAGTGGACTCTCCAAAAAATCGTCGGATCTAAGAATCAGCGCGAAATCAAGCGCTTGCGACCGGTCGTCACCAAAATTAATGAATTTGAAGAGGCCCTCCAGCAGGGCTCTGTAGACACCCTCTTGGAGAAGGTCGCCGGATGGCAAACCCACCTCCATCGCTACCTCCCTCTGGAGATCCTTCCCACCAAACGGGAAGTCGAAACGATGGATGCCGATCGTCGAGTCGAAACGGCCGCCATCATCGAAGGACGCATCGCTCCCCTACGAGAAGAGTTCCCAAGTCTTCTGGCCAAGGTCGATGCGTCCCCCGAGTCAATCGAAGCAGGAAAGAACGCCTTCCGCGAAATCGAAGACGAGTTCCACAAACTTCGCGCCAAGTATCTCGACGAGATTCTCCCCGAAGCCTACGCGGTCGTGAAGAACGCCGCCCGTCGCCTCGTCGGTTCAACGATCACCGTTTGCGACCAGCCACTTGGTTGGGACATGGTCCACTTCGATGTGCAGCTCGTTGGCGGAGCAACCTTGCACCGCAACATGATTGCAGAGATGCAAACCGGAGAAGGTAAGACCCTCGTCGCCACCCTCCCCGTCTTTCTCAATGCCCTCACCGGCCTCGGCGTGCACGTCGTTACGGTGAACGACTACCTCGCCCGACGTGACTCCGAGTGGATGGGTGCTGTCTTCAAATTCCTCGGACTGACCATCGGCGTCATCCAGAACCAACAGCCTCCCCACGAACGTCGCGCACAATACGAATGCGACATCACCTACGGCACCAACGCCGAGTTCGGCTTCGACTACCTCCGCGACAATGGGATGGCCTCCACCCGCGACGAACAGGTCCAGCGCGGCCACTATTTTGCGATCATTGATGAGGTTGACTCCATTCTGATCGATGAAGCCCGGACCCCTCTCATCATCTCCGGTCCTTCATCCGTAGCGAGTTCCACCGAAATCTACGACCGCCACAAGCCACTCATCGAGCAGCTCGTCAAGAAGCAGAACCACCTCTGCAACGAACTGGCGGAAGAGGCCAAGAAGGCTCTCAAGGAAGGCGACGTAGACCACGCCGGCCACTGCATGTTCAAGATCAAGCTTGGCCAACCCCGCAACCGCCAGTTGCTCCGCTTGATGGAAGAGCCCGACCTTCGCCGTCAGATGCAGAAGACGGAGCTGTCGATGTATCAGGATGCACAGAAGCGCGCTCTCTTTGCCGCCAAGGAGGAAATCTACTTCACCATCGATGAGAAAAGTCACGACGCCGACCTCATGGAGATGGGGCGCAACTTCCTCTCTCCGGACGATCCGGATGCCTTCGTCCTCCCCGACCTGACCTCCGCCTTCGCGGAAATCGATGCCGACTTGGAAGTGTCCGATGAGGACCGCAACAAGCAGAAGGACGAAGTCCAGATCCGACTAGATGCCCAGGGCGACCGGATGCATGCCATCTCCCAGCTTCTCAAGGGCTATTGCCTCTACGAGAAAGACGTCGAGTACGTCGTGCAGGGCGGCAAAGTCATCATCGTTGACAGCAACACCGGCCGCGAAATGCCCGGTCGCCGTTGGTCCGATGGACTCCACCAGGCCGTCGAAGCAAAGGAAGGCGTCGCGGTGGAAGCGGAAACGCAAACCTACGCCACGATTACGATTCAGAACTACTTCCGCCTTTACGAAAAACTCGCCGGGATGACCGGAACTGCAGAAACCGAAGCCGCGGAATTTTCCGACATTTACGGCCTCGACGTCCTGCCGGTTCCGACCAACCAACCGAACGAGCGGACCGATCGCAACGACCAGGTCTTCAAGACCCGCCGCGAGAAGTACAACGCGGTGATCAATGTTATCCAGGAAGCCCACACCAAGGGCCAGCCGGTCCTCGTGGGAACCGCTTCAGTGGATTCCTCCGAGACACTCGCCAGAATGCTCAAGCGGGCCAAGATCCCCCACGCGGTCCTCAACGCCAAACTTCACCGGCAGGAAGCCGAGATCATCACCCGCGCCGGGCACAAAGGTTCGGTCACCGTCGCCACCAACATGGCCGGACGGGGCACGGACATCAAACTCTCCGAAGGCGTCGCCGACCTTGGTGGACTCTTCGTCGTCGGCACCGAACGCCACGAATCACGCCGAATCGACCGCCAGCTCCGCGGACGTTGTGCCCGTCAGGGTGATCCCGGCATGTCTCAGTTTTTCATCTCCTTCGAGGATGACCTCATGCGCAACTTCGCAGCAGCAGACCGCATGACCTCCATGATGGAGCGCTTCGGTATGGAGGACGGCGAAGCCCTCGAACATCGCTGGCTCAACCGCTCGGTGGAGACCGCTCAAAAGCGCGTCGAGCAGAACCGCTACCGCCAGCGTAAGTACGTTCTCGATTTCGATGACGTCATGAACAAACAGCGGGAGGTCGTCTATGGTTTCCGCAACGAAGTCCTGACCTCCGAAGACCCCCGTGAACTGATCTTCGAACTCATCGACAAGGCCATCCCCGAAAAAGTCGAGGGGTATCTCCTCGACCGCGACGAAGGATCGCCCGACTACAACGAGCTCATCGGCTGGGTGAACACCACCTTCCCTCTTCGCCTCGACCGCGATGCAGAGACCTTCGCCGGAAAATCACCCGAGGAGATCTCCACGTTCCTCATCGAGCAAGTCAAGAAAGCCTACGAACTGAAGGTCACTCATGAGGAGCCCCTCCTCCTCGACAAGCTGGAACGCCACATCATGCTCGTCGCCATCGATCGCCTCTGGCAGGAGCACCTTTACAACATGGACTCCCTCCGCGACGGCATCCACCTTCGCGGCCAAGGACAGAAGGACCCACTCGTCGAATACAAGAACGAGGCATACACCCTCTTCGTCGCGCTCATGGACAGCATCGACAGCGAGGTCCTCAACAATCTTTTCCGCTCCACCACCAATCTGGAGAAGTTCGAGCAGTTCATGCACAACCTTCCCTTCCAGCTCAGTGGAAATGAACCGCCCGCCGCCCTCAATCGGGACAACGTTGCCATCTCAGGAAATACCGCAGCCGCCGGCACGAACGACGGGGGCCTGAAGGTCAACCTCCCCAGACGCCGCCCGACCCTAAAAACAGGCCGAAACGAGCCTTGCCCCTGCGGCTCAGGAAAGAAGTTCAAGTCCTGCTGCGGCCGCCAAGCCTAAGTCAGGCCCCGAGCCCCGGAAATATAGGGGATTTTGACCCGTTTCGGGCCAAAACTTGGCTTGACGAAGCCGGAGCCCGCTCCTAGTCTCCGCGCCCTTACCTCCATTGGGGTTATTTAACATGGCGAAAAACACCATCCGCGGCATTACCGTAAAGAAGGGCGAGTCTGTCGACCGCGCCCTCAAGCGTCTCAAGACGAAACTAGATACCGAGGGCATCCTCGAGGAAATGCGCCGCCGTCGCGCTTTCGAGACCCCCACTGAGCGCAAAATCCGCAAGGCCCGCACCTCCATCAAACGGCACCGCATCCGCTGGCGCTACGTTTCCGAAGGAACCGACGCCAAGAACGCCGAGCGCAAAGCCGCCCGGGAAGCCGAGGCCTCCTAAGGTCCGCGACACATCAACTTTCAAAGAGGGCGATCCGATTGGGTCGCCCTTTTTATGGTCTGCCCTGGCACTCCAAATCCCCCTACTCAAACGCCCGGACCAACAAGGAGGCATTGTGCCCACCGAAGCCGAACGAATTGCTCAAGGCGCTGCTAATCTTAACCTCCCGCGCCTCATTCGCCACGTAGTCGAGGTCACAGCCGTCCTCAGGGTCCTCCAGATTGATGGTGGGCGGCACAACACCTTCCTTCATCGCCATCAGACACGCCGCAATCTCAATCCCACCAGCAGCACCAAGGAGGTGGCCAGTCATCGATTTCGTGGAGCTCACCAAAAGCCCCTTGTTTGCATGGGCTCCGAAAGTCTTCTTGATCGCCTTCGTCTCGGCCACATCGCCCACCGGGGTCGATGTGCCATGCGCGTTCACATACTCGACGTCTTCAGGATTCATCCCAGCATGCCGGAGCGCCATCTCCATGCAGCGTCGCGCTCCAGAGCCGTCCGGATGCGGTGAGGTCAAGTGATAGGCATCACCGCTCGACCCATATCCAACCAACTCCGCGTAAATCTCTGCGCCCCGCGCCTTCGCATGCTCTAGCTCCTCGATCACCAGCACGCCAGCCCCTTCCCCCATCACGAATCCGTCCCGCCCCTTGTCGAATGGACGTGAAGCCCGCTCCGGCTCGTCGTTGCGTGTGCTCAGGGCTCGCATGTTACTGAAGCCTGCCAATCCCATCGGCAGAATCGTCGCCTCCGCACCACCACAAAGAAATGCGTCGGCATCGCCAAATTTAATCATCCGCCAGGCCTCCCCAATGCTGTGGTTGGACGTCGCGCAGGCAGTCACGATCGCCATGTTCGGCCCACCGAATCCGTACTCCATGGAAATCATCCCACTCGCGATGTTGGAAATCATCATCGGGATCACAAAGGGACTCACTTTGGCTGGCCCACGATTCATGAGCACGGTGTGCTGCTGCTCTAGGGTGGACAAGCCGCCGATTCCACTACCCACCATCACCCCGACCCGATCGCCGTTCACCGTCTCTGGATCCAAACCACTGTCCTCAAGAGCCATCTTCGCCGCCGCGATCCCAAACTGTGTGTAGCGATCTGCTCGGCGGGCATCCTTCGCATTGGAAAAATACGCCTTTGGATCGAAGCCCTTCACCTCACCAGCGATCTGGCAGGGATACGGCTCCGGATCCAACAAGGTAATCCGCCCGATTCCACTTTTCCCATTCTTCAGCCCGTCCCAAGTGGATGCCAAATCGTTTCCGAGAGGACTGATCGTCCCGATTCCAGTGATCACAACTTTACGGTCGTACATGAGAATTAGACACGCCTCCGTGGCGCCCTGTTTGAATAAGCTGCGCCCCCGTCGGAAGCAAGCCTCAACCCAAGCGGCGGTCCCGCCCACGGAGGTTCTCCCGCCCACATTCCGGGCAGACTCCGGAGCGGTTCTCGAGAGGTTCCGAATACACACATCCACAAACCCGGCAACAGATGGTCGAGCGCTTGATGGCCCGGGCACTCACCCGGTCCCGGCGACGGTCCAAGAATGCGCTGACCCCTGCTCCTGCGAACGCAAATACCAGGATCATCACAAAAAATTCAGCCAGACTGATCTCCATCAGGGTGCCTCCTCTCCAAGATTGGGCTCAGGAGGCGTTTCCTCGAAACGAACGACAACCACATCAAAAATCACTTCGGTGGCCTCGGCATCCTCTTCAAGCCGTTGACCTCGCAGCCACCCTTGGAGCTTCTCATCCACGTCGCCGCCGGCTCCTTCCAGCGGAAGGCAAAAATCAATTCTCCCGTCAGGTTTCACACCAAGCAGAAAACTCGACTCAAGCCCCACCATCCCGGAACTGTCCTTCCCTCCCCACGGCAGCCGCATCACCCCCCAGCGATCCTTCAACACACCATTGGCACGGAAAACCGCCTGCAAACTCTTCACAATGTTCGCCTTCAGCGGAACTGTGACCTGCGCTGTGCTCGCAGGGAGCGGATACGGCTCCAGGTCCACAAGCCCCGGCAACGCATCAGTGAGCACCGACTCGATCCGAGGAAGCAATTTGGACTCGTAGATACAACTCGCTGCCAAGGCGGCCTCAATTGCGTCCATCTCACCCTCAAGGATTCCTGTTCCCGAAGGATCCCATCGGTCCGGATACGGAGAGTGGAAACGCGCCCAATCTATCAACTCCCGCGAAAGTTCATCGTCCGGATCCAACACAATGAGCTGAACCGCTTCCGGCGAGGGCAACACAGCCATCGGAATTCGCACACGCAGCACCGAGGCCGCCCCAGCAAACAGGACGGTTGCCACAAACACTCCGACCAGCGTTCGTCCAAACGAACCACCCGGAGTCCTCCATGCAAACAGGAGCCCCGATTCAATGTCATCCTGACGACGACGAAATTTACGACTCTCCTTTTTCATCCGGAATGGGTGGCGGAGCCAGTGGATCCGGGGGGGGCTCCTCGACCACATCTCCATTGCTTCGGCTTCCGACCAACATCACATTGAGGCCTAATTTCAGGGCCACTTCGCTGATTTCCCTCTCCACTCCGACGGAAAGCATCTGGTCGGAAACGAGAAGAACTGTCTCCACTCCCGCCTGTTCCGTTGACCGCGTCAAGACCGCTTCCAAATCCTTCATCTGCACCCGCTCAAGCCCAACGTGGAGAATTGGAATCGCACCGCCTTGTGCCGTCACCACGATTTTGGGACCGTACTGTTGCAAGCGGAACTCGCTGGGCGCAGGTCTCACTGCCGACACGCCCGATTCCCGCGCAACGTTTGTGATCAACACAAAGAAGACCAACAAAAGCACGAGCACATCGAGAACCGCCAACAGATGGACGATCGCCGGCCGCTCGGGCAAGGTCAGTTCCGCCTTCATGACTTGTTCGAATCAGCCCGCTTCTCAAGAATGGTCGCTTTCTCCCGAGCCTCCACCTCATCACGAAACGAGACGATCTCGGTTTGAGACCGGGCATCGGCAATCAGATTCACGACTTCAATTCCGGTCCGCTCCAAGCGATACAACAGGCGTTTCCCTTTTCCGATCATCGAGAGATAAAAGACATAGGCACCCGTCGCGATCGTCAGACCGGCCGCGGTCGTCACCAGACTCTCAAAGATTCCACCAGCCATCC
Source organism: Akkermansiaceae bacterium (assembly GCA_028822695.1). Classification (GTDB taxonomy): domain Bacteria; phylum Verrucomicrobiota; class Verrucomicrobiia; order Verrucomicrobiales; family Akkermansiaceae; genus JAPKDA01. Next base: position 44,030 of record JAPKDA010000002.1, on the reverse strand, counting down.
CGGCCTGGGTCATCAAACCACCGTGTTCCTGAACCTCCATGAAGACATCAATCAATCCCAAAACGGTTCCCAGCATTCCCGCGAGTGGTGCGAGGAGAGCGATTCCCAACAAAGCGCGGAGATTTTTCTCAATGCGAGGAACCTCCAGACAAACTGCTTCCTCCGCCACATCACGCAAATCGGAACGATCCATCTGATGCCGAATCAACACACTGTGCGCGACCCGCGCGACCGGCCCAGGCGATCTCGAGGCCTCGTGCATTGCCTCCGCAAACGCCTTCCGCCGAACATGATTGGCGATTCCGCGCAGAAAGTCCGCCGCATTGATGCGAACTCCGTGAAAATAGAGGAGCCGCTCAACCACAAAGACGACCGCAAAAAAGGCCAGCGCCGCCTGCAACCAGAGAACCGGGCCGCCATGCTTCAAAAGCTCATCCATTCCCAACAGCCTACCCTCAGCCAGCTCTCTTGGCCAGACCTTAAGCGTTCGGGATGTTAAATCGCCCTTAGCCCTTCTTCTTCGCCCAGGAATCCCGCAGGCCGATGATCCGGTTGAAAACGGGAGTCTCACCGGGATGATGGTCTCCAGAGTCCGCGCAAAAATAGCCGATCCGCTCGAACTGACACACGAATCCGGGCTCCACCATCTCCAAGCCCGGCTCCAACTTGACGCCCTGGATCAATTCCAGAGACTCGGAATTCAAGCAGCCCAAGAAACCTCCCTCCGCATTTTCAGGAATCTCCTCGGTGAAAAGACGATCATAGACCCGAACCTCCGCGTCCTGAGCAGAGTCGGCATTGACCCAATGAATCGCAGCCTTGCATATCACACCTTCCGGCGCGGATTGGCCAATCGTCCCAGGGAGAAATTCGCAATGCACCTCCGTGACTTCACCGCTCTGTGGCTCCACCTCATGCCCGACGTAACGGATGATGTAGCCACCTTTCAGACGCACCGCACCATCCGGTTTCAATCGAAAATATTTCTTCGGCGGATCGAGTTCGAAGTCCCCCCTCTCAATCCAAAGCTCTCGTCCTAAGGAAAGCTTTCTGGTCCCGGCCGCTTCATCTCCAGGATGGTTCTGCACCTCAACCTCCTCGCTCTCCCCTGCTGGATAGTTCGTCAGAATCACCTTTAACGGATCCAACACCGCCATTCTTCGCTGCGCAGTCTTGTTGAGCACGTCGCGCACTTCGAACTCCAGATTGGCGACATCGGTGATGCCCTTGAATTTCGTGATCCCCACCTTGGATACGAAGGATCGAATCGCGACCGGCGGAAACCCCCGGCGGCGCATCCCGGAAAGCGTCGGCATTCGTGGATCATCCCAGCTACTCACATGCTTGTCCTCGACGAGTTGCAGCAGCTTCCGCTTGCTGGTGATCGTGTAGCCAACAGTCAGACGCGAAAACTCAATTTGTCGTGGCGCCGCCGGCACGGGGCAGTTCTCCACCACCCAGTCGTAGAGCGGCCGGTGGTCTTCAAACTCAAGCGTACATAGCGAGTGTGTGATGCACTCCTTCGCATCCTCCAAGGGATGCGCAAAATCGTACATCGGGTAAATGCACCAGGCATCACCGGTGTTGTGATGACTCTCATGCACGATGCGGTAAATCACCGGGTCGCGCATGTTCAGGTTCGCCGAGGCCATGTCGATTTTCGCACGAAGGACAGCACTTCCGCCCGCCGCCCCCCCGGCCTTCATCTTCGAAAACAACTCCAAGTTCTCTGCCGGAGCCCTATCCCGATAGGGTGAATCCGTTCCCGGCTCGGTCAAATTCCCCCGCCCCTTTTTGATTTCCTCTGGCGTCTGCTCATCCACATAGGCCTTCCCGTCCTCGATCAACTTCACCGCACAATCGTAGAAGTAATCGAAGTAGTTGCTGGCGAAAAACAGGTTCTCTCCCCAATCAAATCCCAACCAACGAATGTCCTCGATGATGCTGTCAACATACTCCTGATCCTCCTTCGCAGGGTTGGTGTCATCAAACCGCAGATGACACCGCGCACCGGTCCCCGCATTCTCCAAGGCGATACTAAAGCTCAAGTAAATCGCCTTGGCGTGCCCGATGTGCAGGTAGCCATTTGGCTCCGGAGGGAACCGGGTCACCGTCGTTTCATGCTTACCACTCCCCAGATCCTCCGCAATGATCTCCCGGATAAAGTCCCGCTTCTGCTGTTCCTTGCTCATGACCTGATCAAACCGTCGCTCCAAGTTCTTCGAGGAGAACTTTATTCATCCGAATCCCCGCCTCAAAATTAGCCACCGGAAAATTCTCATTCGGCGAATGAATCTGGCAATCCGGCAAGGCGAGACCGAGTAGCAGCGTGTCCGCGCCGAGCACTTCCTTGAAGTCCTGCACGATCGGAATGCTCCCGCCCTCGCGAATCAAGACCGGCTCCGCTCCAAAACTCTTCTTCAGCGCCTCCTGTGCCGCCTTCCCATACTTGGAGTGTGGATCGGTGTGATAGGCGCTCCCGTAGTGCCCATCCTCGATTTCCAGAATCACTCCGCTCGGGCAATGCGACTCCAGATGCTTCCGCACCTTCGCGAGAATGTCGGCGGGTTTCTGATTCGGCACCAAGCGGAACGACAGCTTCACCATCGTCTCCGCCGCGATCACCGTTTTCGAACCTTCTCCCTGATACCCCCCGCCAATCCCGTTCACCTCAGCAGTCGGCCGTGCCCACAGACGCTCGGCCGAACTGAATCCCTCCTCACCGAACAGCGCCGGCGAACCGGTCACCGCCAGTATACCTTCCCCACTGACCCCGGGCACTTTCGCCCACATCTCCCGCTCCCAATCCTCAAGATCCGCCACATCATCGTAAAACCCCTCGATCGCCACCCGTCCGCCCTCATCGTGCAGGCTGGCCACCAACTGTGCCGCTACCGTCGCCGGGTTGCACACCACTCCGCCGTAACATCCAGAGTGCAAATCCCGCGCCGGCCCCTTTACCACAAACTCGCAACACGCGATCCCTCGCAGTCCATAGCCCAATGTCGGCACTCCCGCAGCCACCATCCCGGTGTCCGAGACCACGATGACATCGCAGGCAAACTCCTCGCGGTTGGCTTCAAGAAACGGCCGTAAGTTGGGAGATCCGATCTCTTCCTCCCCTTCCAGCAGGATCGTCAGATTCACCGGCAACTCCCCCTTCTCCTCCATCGTCTCCGCCACGCCACATAAATGCGCGAAATGCTGTCCTTTGTTGTCAGTCGAACCACGCCCCCAAATCTTTCCACCCCGCTCCTCAGGCTCGAAGGGAGGGCTCTCCCAAAGCTCCAGCGGATCCACCGGCTGCACGTCGTAGTGACCGTAGAGCAGCACATTCAGCCGCCCCTCCTTGTGTTCGTTCTTTCCAATCACCACCGGATGGCCCGGCGTGGGACGGATCTCCGCACTCAATCCAGACTCCTGAATCATGCTCTTCAACCACTCCGCGCAGGCCGCGACGTCACCAGCGTGGGACGAGTCAGTGGAAATACTCGGAAAACGGAGAAGAGAATAAAGCTGTTCCTGCCAACGATTCACGGCGCATGGATGCCGGGAGCAGCGCCCAGCGGCAAGAACGAACTAGCCTGTTTACTCATTCGGGTCGTTCTCTCGGAGGACCCGCAAAAAGTCATAAACTCCCAGCAGAAACAAAAAAATCGCGAGAAACGCACATCCTCCCCACCAAAAGCCCGATCGGATCACCGACTCATCCAGCCACGACGCGAGCGGCCAAGCCCCCAGCGCAAATATCACCAAAAGCGCCACAATGACGTAGTTGATGAAACTACGCCGTGCTGTCCGCTCCCGCAGGATCGACCGCGAGAGGCCAAAGATGACCGACGTCCAAGATGCTCCTTTCCTTCCCATATCTTGAGGAAAGTGTTGTCCCAGCTTCCACAGAGGTCAAACCCGGGCGTGAAACCCTGTACACAATTGCCCCTCGCGAGGAAAAAACTGCCGAAACGATGCCTTAGGCTTTCTCCTCAGAGGATTCCTTAGCTGGAGCCTCTTCCTTCGGAGCCTCCGCTGGGGGAGCCTCTTCAGCCTTAGCTGGAGCGCTTTCCTCAGCAGCAACTACCGCAGGCTTCGTCTCCTTAGCGGGCTTTTTAGCCGCAGGAGCCGCCTTTTTGGCTGCTACTTTCTTGGCAGCCTTCTTGGCGGGCGCCTTTTTCGCCGCCTTCTTGGCTGCTTTTTTCGCTACCTTCTTGGCAGCAGGCTTTGACGCTTTCGGAGACGATTTCGCATGCGCTGCTTGCGATTTCGATTGCTCCTTCTTGCGTTTCAAATACTGCTTCCGGCGGCGCCGCTTAATAACCTTGTTGAGCTGCTTTCCCATAGGGTGGGCGAGGCTTTAGGCTTCCCGACCCAAGCAATCAAGCGAAATCATTAACCGAATTCTTTTCGGACTCCCAAACAACATGCCCGGTATCATCGTCAGTCCCCGCTCTCGCATTTTTCACGGCCACGATTGGATCTATGCCAGTGAGATCAAAAAGGTCTTTGGAGACCCCCAAGCTGGAGAGGTGATCTCCCTCAAAGACTACAAGGACCGCCCCCTGGGCTCCGCCATCTACAACCCGGAGAGCCAAATCGTTGCCCGACGATTTTCACGCCGAAAGCAGGTCCTCGACAAAGAATTCTTCGAGCGCCGAATCTCCCATGCCCTCAAACTCCGCGACGCCCTCCCCGTCGATCCCTGCCTCGCTCGCCTCGTTTGGAGCGAATCCGACGGTCTCCCCGGCCTGATCGTCGACCGATATGGTCCCAATCTCGTCGTCCAGACCCTCACCCTGGCCATGGACAAGCGCAAAGATCTCATCGCCGAGGCCCTCGTCGAGCTCCTGAAACCCGAATCCATCATCCTTCGCAACGATTCACCGATGCGGAAAGCCGAAGGCCTTGAGCCCGAGGTCGGCATTCTTTACGGCAAAGACCCCGGCGCCTTCCTTGTTGAGAACGGCAATCTCGAATTCCACGTCGAACTCCTCAGCGGCCAGAAGACCGGCCTCTACCTCGACCAACTCGACGCCTACGCCGAAGTCGCCGCCCTCGCGGAAGGTAAACGCGTCCTCGACTGCTTCTCCAACCACGGTGGCTTTGGTCTTGCCTGCGCCAAAGCCGGCGCTGCCTCGGTCACCTGCGTCGACATCTCCGGCGAAGCCATCTCTGCCGTCCGTAAGAATGCCACCCTCAACAATCTCGAAGTCGAAGCAGTGGAAGCCAACGTCTTTGATTTCCTCAAGGCCTGCGAAAACCAATACGACCTCATCATTCTCGACCCCCCGTCCTTCACCCGCAGCAAAAAAGCCCTCACCGACGCCATGCGTGGATACAAGGAGATCAACCTCCGCGCCTTGAAGCTTCTCGACCGCGACGGCTACCTCTCCACCTACTCTTGTTCCCACCACGTCACCCGGAGTCACTTCTTCAACAGCATCAACGACGCCTCCGTTGACGCAAAACGTTCCCTGCGACTCGTCAAGTCACACAGCCAACGCTGTGACCACCCCATCCTCCTCAGCATTCCCGAAACCGAATACTTGAAGGGCTTCACCTTCCAGCTCCTTCCGCCTCGATGAAACTCCCCTGGGTCAAGCTCTCCGCCTTCCTCCTTCTCGGACTCGGCGCAGCGATCTATCTCTGGTGGCGATTCTCGGATTCGCAATCCGTCCTCCGCCAGACAGATGCCCTCTTCGAGTCGGCCACTGTCCAGCGGATCTCCTTCGCCGATGCCGACAAAGCTCTCGAACTCTTCCGTTCGGTAGTCGGGGACTCCATCACGTTCGCCGGCGCGGACCCCATTCCCAACAAAACCCTCTCCGAGGATGAGGCCGTAACCCTCCTCAAAAACTTCCGGGAGTCCGTCGGAGGCAGCAAAATCCGCCGATTGGAGACCACAGTCACCTTTCCAGGTCCCGATAAAGCCTGGGTCGAGGCCCTCATTGAGTCCGACATCTCTTGGGACGGAGGGCGCCGCCACAACGTCGATAGATTCAAGGCCGAGCTCCATTTTGAGCGCTCTCCCGAAGGCTGGATTTTGACCCAGGCGATCTTCATGCGTCGTTCCGGTAAATAAATCTTGGCAAAGTGAGATAATTCCCCCAGTTTCCCGGCCCCGTACCGGAAAATTTACATGGTTTCACTACGACTTACACGCAAAGGCACCAAAGACCGCCCCTTCTACAAGATTGTCGCTATCGATAGCCGCAAACGCCGGGATGGCCGCTACATTGAACTACTTGGCAGTTACGACCCCATGCAAGAGGGCGTGAACTACAAGGTTGACCTCGAGGCGACCGATCGCTGGATCAAAAACGGTGCCCGCCCTTCGGAGACCGTCGCCAGCATCATCAAGAAGGCCCGCAACGCCGCCTGAAGCATCCGCTTCCCGCGTCGCTGCACTTCTTCGATCGCAACAACTCTCTTTTGGCTTCTGGCCACCTGAAACGAGACCTCTTCCATGAGGTCTCGTTTTTTACTTGAGGTAATCCTGCTGCTGCCTCCCAACGATACCCCTTGCCATGAACATGTAGTCACCCTATTCGTCTAAGCACGATAGCACCTCTTCGAACAATCTTTGCAGGTCGCGTAGGTGCATCTGCCGGACTGATTTTATTCTTCATTCGTTCGTAGTTTTCGCTGGCCAGATCGCTTCACTATGACGAAATCGTCTCCGAGCAACAGCTCCTCTTTCTCCGCACTACATGATCACCGCACTTGAAATCCTCGGTTCTCTCGGAGTCTTCCTTTTTGGAATGAAAGTCATGTCGGAGGCCATGCAACGGCTCGCCGGCGCAAAAATGCGAAAAGCACTCGCCTCGGTGACCAGGAACCGAGTCTTCGGTGTCCTCACCGGACTGTTCACAACCAGTCTCGTGCAGTCCTCCTCTGCCACAACTGTTCTTGTCGTCTCCCTCGTCAACGCCGGACTTCTCACCTTGGTAGAATCCATCGGCGTCATCATGGGTGCCAACCTCGGCACCACCCTCACCGCCTGGATCGTCGCGACTGTTGGCAAATTCAGCCTCTCCGCAATCGCCATTCCCATCGTCGGCGTAGGGTTCCCTCTCTTCTTTGTCTGCAAGAACCATTGGAAGGCCATCGGTGAATTCCTCATCGGCTTCGGCCTCCTCTTCCTCGGCCTCAGCCTCCTCAAAGACGCTGTCCCCGATCTGAAAGAACTCGTCAAAACCGACCCCAGCACCGTCGAAAGCATCCGGGCGTGGATCGATTTCTTCAGCGGCAAAGGATACCTCTCCTATGTCCTCTTCCTCATCGGGGGCATCATCCTCACCCTCGCGGTGCAGTCTTCATCGGCCGCCATGGCCATCACCATCACCTGCGCCGTCAACGGCTGGTTCGGCGAAGATCCTTTCGAGGTCTTCAAAATTTCCGCCGCAGTCGTCCTCGGCGAGAACATCGGAACCACTATTACAGCATGGCTTGCTGCCCTTGGAGCCAATCGACATGCGAAACAAGCTGCCCGGGCACACTTCCTGTTCAATATCATCGGCGTCCTCTGGATGTTAGCGACCTTCCTTCTCTTCACCAAAGCCGTATGGTATGTCACCGGGCTACTCCCTGACGGACTGAAGAGCGCCAAGGACGCTTTCAAATCCAGCGAGGTCGCCTTTGCGACCGCCATCTTCCACACCTCCTTCAACCTGCTCAACGTCTTCTTCCTGATCTGGTTCGTCCCCCAGATCGCCAGAGTTGTTCAGAAATGGCTGCCTGATCAGGAAGACGAAGAGGATCATCCTCGCCTGCGCTACATCTCCCAGAATCTCGTCGACCTCGGCGAACTCAATCTCGTCGAAGCGGAAAATGCCATCCGCCTCATGTCCAACAATACGGACAGGATGTTCAAGGGCTTCGTGGATGTCTTCGAGCACCCCACCGATGACATGTCCGAGCAGGTCGTGGCCCTCAAGGCCATGGAAGAGGAAGCCGACATGATGATGCAGGACATCACCGAGTACCTCGTCCAGTGCGCCACCCACGATATCGGAGTCAAGCAAGCCGGCAACATCGCCCGCATGATCCGCATCGTCGCGGAACTCGAGGAGTGCACCGACCGGATCTATCGATTGGTGAAACTCGTGGAGCGGAAATATAAGAAGAACCGCGCTTTCTCCGAGGAACAAATCGGCCGGGTCAAGGAGATGACCGATGTGGTCGGCCAGTCGATCAGCGTCTTCGACAACTACCTCCTCCGTCCCGTCCCCGCCGAGGTGATGGGATCCGTCCACCAACTTGAGGAACAATCCGACACGATGCGGAAGAACTTCAACAAGGAAGCCATCAAACGCATGGCCACCGGAGATATCCGCGTGGAGATGCTCTACACCGACATCAACAACCACCTCGAGGCGATCGCAAACCACGCCTTGAACGTCATTCAGGAAAGCTCGGGGATTTCGCAATCCGACGCGTAGAACTCCTTCAGAGGTAGCCCCCGGACAGCGGAGGCTCGACTCCGCCCGGGAGAGGTGGGGCTTGACCCACGGGGAGGAGCAGAGTCCACCAACTCTCGAGCCCACACAAACTCATCCCACCACTCTCCATCGTTTCTGGCGTGGATCCCCTCTCCTTCCCCTTGCCAGAAGCACTGATCGGCGCTAGAGCAACCTTGCTATGAGAACTTCATTCCTCTCCATTTGCCTCCTCAGTCTCTCCCTCGCCGGATTCAGCCCCTGCCAGCAAACCGCTGTCGCAGCCAAGGTCACCGACATCAAGATCAAGCTCACCACCAGCAAAGGAGTCATCGAAGGCACCATCTTCGCCAGCAAGGCGCCGATGACTGCCGCGAACTACCTCAACCTCGCCAAACGCGGCTACTACAACGGCCTCAAATTCCACCGCGTCATCCCCAACTTCATGATCCAGGGTGGAGATCCCGATGGTCGGGGCTCCGGCGGCCCTGGCTACAAGTTCGGTGACGAGTTCGACGACAGCCTCAAGCACTCCAAGCCGGGCATCTTCTCCATGGCCAACCGCGGCCCCGGAACCAACGGCTCGCAGTTCTTCATCACCCACGTTCCCACTCCCCACCTCAACGGAAAACACACCGTCTTCGGCGAGGTGACCAAAGGACAGGATGTCGTCAACAAGATCGCGGGTGGTGACACCATCACGAAGATCGAGATCCTCGGCTCCACCGATGCTCTCTTCGCCGCGCAGGCCGAGAACTTGAAGAAGTGGAACGCCACACTCGACAAGACCTACCCACAGAAGAAGTAGGAAGCAGAAGAAGAGAAGTAATCTGTCCGCATGCTGCCCTGGCTCCTTCCCATTCTTGGATTCCTCATCGGATCCATCCCATTCGGACTTCTCATTGCGAAGGCCAAGGGAGTCGACATCCGCCAACACGGATCGGGTAACATCGGCGCCACCAACGTGCTCCGGGTCATCGGAAAGGGTCCCGGGATCTTCTGCCTCATCCTGGATCTGCTGAAGGGCTTCATCCCGGTCTTCATCGCGACAAACCTCCTTCGATTTGGAACCGATGAAGCCGGCATCCCCCTCGCCGTAATCAGCGGACTCACCGAGGCCCTTCCCGCGGAGAAGCAACTCTTCGTGCAGACCATTCATATCCTCACCGGCATCGCGTCCATCCTGGGACACAACTACTCTCCTTGGATCGGCTTCAAAGGCGGGAAGGGAATCGCCACCAGCGCCGGAGTCCTCATCCCCCTGATGCCCATAGCCATCCCGATTCTAATCCTCATCTGGATCATCACGCTACGCCTGATCCACTATGTTTCCGGAGCCAGCATTGTCGCAGCCATCGCCCTTCCCCTCCTCACAGCATGGGGCTCTTACCATCACGGTAAGTTTGCCGACGGCACCTGGAACAAACCCCTCCTCGCGTTCGCCATCTTCGCCAGCGTCATGGCAGTCTGGCGACACCGTTCAAACATCATCCGCATTAAGAACGGCACCGAAGACCGTGTCCTCACCGGTGAAAAATCAACCTGACATGTCCACCTTCCCCGACAAACCTAACGTTCTCGTTCTCGGCTCCGGCTCCTGGGGCACCGCCCTCGGCGCCCTCCTCACCAACAATGCCGGCAAGGTTTCCGTCTATGGCAAGGATGACAAATCGCTGGACGCGATCAATACGAGCCACACCAATCCGCACTACCTCCCCGGCGTGACCCTTCCACCCGAGCTTCGGGCAACCAAGGATATCAACGAGGCTACCGATGCCGACCTCATCCTGTTTGTCGTCCCCAGCGCCGCCACCGCGATCGTGGCAGAACAACTCGCCGCACTCCCGTTGAAAGACGACGTCGTTCTCCTCTCCTGCGCAAAAGGCATCGAAAAAGACACCGGCCGACGCATGTCTGAAATCATCGCCGCACATCACCCCGATCTTCGCGTTGCGGTATTCTCCGGCCCCACCCACGCCGAGGAAGTCTCCCGCAACCTCGCCACCTGCGCCGTGGTCGGATCCACCGACGACGAATTGGCCACTGCTCTGCAAAACCTCTTCACCACGCCACACTTCCGCAGCTACCGCAGCGACGATGTCGCCGGCATCGAACTCGGCGGAGCATTGAAAAATGTCTTCGCCATCGCCGCCGGATGCGCAAAAGGACTCGGACTCGGCGACAACGCCATCTCCGCGCTCGTCACCCGTGGCCTCGCCGAAATGACCCGGCTCGGCAGTCAACTCGGCGGTCGCCCCGAAACCTTCATGGGACTCTCCGGCATCGGCGACCTCGTCACCACCTGCTACTCCGAGCACTCCCGCAACCACCGCGTCGGACTGGCCCTCGGTCGGGGAAAAACCCTCCGGGAAGCCCAGGATGCCCTCGGCATGGTCGCAGAAGGCGTCCCCAACACCCTTTCCATCCACCAAGCCGCCCACAAAATCGGCGTCCGCTCTCCCCTCATCGACGCGGTATACGCAATTCTCTACGAGGATAAGCCCGCCTCGGAAGTTCTCGACGATCTCCTCACCCGGGAACCCCGCAGCGAGAACGATTAGTCCAATTCCCTTAAAAAGCTTCCTCGCGCCGCGACACTCTCTGGAGTAGTAAAGGAATGTTCAATGAGTGAGAAGGAATCTCAGAAACCCGCTTGGCGCCAACTGGCCCAAGGCGTCGCCAGCAAGATCAACACCGCTTGGTGGCTGGAGAAGCTCGGCATTCCCCTCGTCGTCGCGGCGCTCACCATTTCCATCAGCATCCTCATCGCCCGTCGCGAACTCCCCGCCATCCCTTGGCTCAACGTCTCTATCGCCGCCGCGACCATCCTCATCGTGGTCGGCCTGATCGCCTGGTGGCTCGCCAAACGTCATTTTGAAACGCCCGAGCAAGCCATGGTCCGCATCGAGGCCTCCATGAAGCTCCGCAACTCCCTCACTGCCGCAAGTGCCGGCGTCACCCCATGGCCCGACGCCCCGAAGAAGGTCGACGACGGCACCAACTGGCATTGGCCCCGCCTCCTCACTCCACTCATCGCTTCCACCATCTTCATCGCCGGCAGTGTTCTCCTCCCAGTTTCAGCCCGCACCGCCGCAGACCAGCAAGGCACCGACGAACCCCAGGCATGGAAAGATCTTCAAGCCGACATCGAAGCGCTCGCCGAGGACGACACCGTGCAGGAAGAATACTTGGAGGAACTCGAAAAGCGCATCGAGGAACTCAAGAAGCAGGACGAGGATGATTGGTTCAGCCACTCCAGTCTGGAAGCCACTGACGCACTCAAGAAAGCCCACCGCTCGGAAGTGGAAAACCTCGAGCGTAACCTCCGTCAAGCCGAGCGTTCCCTGAACTCACTCCAAAAAGGCGCCGGAAAACTCTCCGAAGGTAAGAAGAAGCAACTGCTCGACGAATTCCAGAACGCCCTCAACCAAATGGGCAACGGCGCCATGAAGCCGAACAAGGAACTGCTCGACCAACTCGGCGACATCGACCCCGGGAACCTCGGAAATCTCAATAAGGAACAGCTCGATCAACTCCGTGAGAACATGCGCAAGGCAGCCGGAAAATGCGAAGACTGCCAAGGCGACGGACAAGGCCAGGGCGGTGGAGCCGGAGAAAAGGACTGGCTCGACGAAATGCTTGAAGAAAACCCCAACCCTGGTGAAGGTCAGGGCCAACCCGGCAACGGGCAAGAGGGTGAAGGCGCCGGAAATGGTGGAATCAATCGCGGACCAGGCACCGCCCCCGGCGTCCTCGGACGCGAAGGCAGCGACCTGGAAACCGGCAAAATGGAAGGACTGGAGTCCAAGGATCTCAGCAACACGCTCCCCGGAGACCTCCTCGAGATCATCGACGGTGAGCATGATGTGGAACGCGAAAAGGTTGGCATCCGCGAAGGCGGCAACATCGACGACGCCGGCAAAGGAGGCGATCGCATCTGGCGCGATTCACTCCTGCCCGAGGAAAAGAAGGCCTTGAAGAAATTCTTCAAATAATCCGCGGTTTCCCTGCCTGCCGAACCGGCACTTCGTGGAATCCAGGGCGCTCTTTACACTGGCATGTCCTTACCAATCGTTGATAACTAGGAGCAATCACATGGAGCACGCCTCGGAATCGGAAGTCAACAACGCGGGTAAGCACGTCCGCTCTCTCAACACAGCGCTCAACCAGGTCCTCTTCGGCCAGGAAGAACTCATCGATCTGGTCCTCACCGGCATCCTCGCTCGTGGCCACATCCTCCTCGAAGGCCTCCCCGGCTTGGGGAAGACCGAACTGGTGAAGGGCCTCTCCAAGTCCCTCCAACTCGACACGAAGCGCGTTCAGTTCACTCCCGACCTTCTTCCCGGAGACATCACCGGAAACCCCGTCCTGCAGGAAGTCGATGGCCGCCGCCAGTTCGTGTTCCAACCCGGACCGATCTTCACCAACCTCGTCCTCGCCGACGAAATCAACCGCGCATCACCCAAAACCCAGTCCGCACTCCTCGAGGCGATGCAGGAGCGCCGCGTCACCGTTCTCGGCCACACCCACGAACTCCCAAATCCCTTCTTCGTTCTCGCCACCCAAAACCCCATCGAACTGGAAGGCACCTATCCACTCCCCGAAGCACAACTCGACCGCTTCCTCTTCAAACTCGAAGTCACCAAGAACGACGTCGAGACCCTCGAGCGCATCGTCAACATGCGCGAACTGGGAACCGAGCCCGATGTGCAGACGATCATGGACGGTGAAACCCTCGGAGAGGTCCTCGCCCTCGTCCGGCGGATCTTCCTCCCCGGGGTCGTCGCCAACTACATCGCCCGCCTCGTCGATGGCAGCCATTCCGGCCAATCCAATGCCGCGAAGAGTATCAAATATGGTGCCAGCCCCCGAGCGGCCCTCTCCCTCGCCTCCGCCGCCAAGGCCCGGGCTCTGATGAACGAACGCACCCACGCCAGCTTCGAAGATGTGAAGTTTGTCGCTCCCGCCGTCATGCGCCATCGACTGGTTCTCGATTACAACGCCCGCGTGGAAGGCCTCACCACCAACAACGTCGTGCATGACCTTCTCGAGGAAATCCCCTTCCAGGCCAATGCCACCCCCCGCACCCTCCAAACCCAGACCCCGGCAACGACCTGATCATCATCGTGCGATTCATGAGCCGGCTGCTTTCTGCGTTCCTTCTCCTCCTCCTCGGAGCAGCTCCCGTGACGGCGCAGGAGACGATCATTAACAACACTTACAACCCCAAGACCGGCACCAAGGCCGTTGTCACCGCCCTGATCTCGGAGCTCCCTACCTCCGGCTACCTCCCCATTCGCGTCTCCCTGCGCAATGGCGGAAAAATCGATCGCACCTGGTCTTTCCGCTTCACGTCCTACGACTCGGGATACGCCGCGGAACCCAACGAAATGCGCTCCGATTTCACCGGGCGCTGCGCCAAAGGCCAAGCGGCCTCCTACGAGTTTCTCGTCCCTCTCGTTTCGACCTTCCAACAGGACTACTCACCGACCACGGAACTCGACATCCAGGTCTCCGCGACCGCCTACCCCTCGATCAACCAAAACATGAGCACCGACTATGAGGCCAGTTGGCCGTCGGTGATGATGAGCTCTTCACTTTACAAAAAGAACGCCGGCCCGCTCGACGCAGAGGCTCAAGCCCACGTCTCCAGCACCACCGGCGGTTCCAGCAGCGGCGGATCACTTCGATTCGCTGGGGATTTCGACCCCAAGCAAATGTCCGATCAATGGCTCGCTTACAGCGGCTATGACTACTGCTTCATCACCGATGACGAATGGCGCACTCTCAGCCCGGGAGCCCGCGGCGCCCTCCTGCAATGGAACCGAATGGGCGGATCCCTTCTCATCTGCGGCAGCGATGCATCACTTGACCTGAAAGCCCTCGGCGTTCCTGGTCCCCCAGCCGGAGTTCGTGAGTCAAACCGCAGTTGGGGAACTATCAAGCTCCTCTCGATCCCCTCCTCCGGCAATCTGGAGCCAAAGAAAGCCGTCCAGCTCATCACCACCGACATCCCCAAAGTCAAAGGCCAGAACCGCCTCAACTCCCTCCGCTCCGACTATTCCTCCAACTGGCCCCTGCACCTCTCTTTCGGATCCAAAACCGCCCACATCATCTTCTTCATCCTCGTCCTCATCGCTTTCGGCGTCCTCGTCGGCCCCATCAACCTCTTCGTCTTCGCCAAGGCCGGACAACGTCACCGTCTCTTCATCACCACTCCAATCATTTCCATCGGCGCAAGCCTCCTTCTGATTCTCCTCATCGTCTTCCAGGACGGATTCGGCGGTCGCGGACAACGACTCATCCTCATGGAGGTGCGCTCGGACAACTCCGAAAACTCCGCCTTTCTCAGCCAGGAGCAAATCGCGCGGACCGGAGTCCTCTTCTCCACCGGCTTCACCACCAGCGATCCCGCATACATTTCCCCCGTCCTCATTTCCGAATCCCGTTGGGCCCGCGTCACCCAATCCAACGACGGAGGCAACAGTCGCTACCAAGCGGATGTTCTCGAGAACGGCCTGAAGGTCGCCGGCGACTGGTTCCAGAGCCGCAGCGAACACGGCCACCTCCTCGAAACGATTCGACCCACCCGGGGACGGATCGAAATTGTCTCCACCCCTCCCAATCCCGTGATCATTTCAACCTTCGAGTTCCCCTTGGAGAAACTCTACTTCATCGACCCCGACGGCGACCACTGGATGGCCACAGACGTCGCCCAGGGTCGCAAGACCGAACTCAGCCCGGTCCCGGAGACACAATTCAACGCGTGGGCCACCGAAGAGCTCGACCTCTTCAGCCCGCGCAATCAACGCCGCCTCACCATGACCACTAATCGCACCGGCCACTTCGTTGCCACCAGCGATGAAGTCGATGGCATCGGCACCCTCGACTCCATTTCATGGAAGGAAACCCACGCCGTCATCACCGGCCCTGTCTTCGCCCCCTGAACGCATGAGTGACAACGCCATTTCTGTCCGCAACCTCTTCCGCTATTTCGGCACCCTCAAGGCCGTCGACGGAGTGTCCTTCGACGTGCCCCACGGTTCCGTCTGCGGATTTGTCGGAGCGAATGGCGCTGGCAAGACCACCGCCATGCGCATCCTCGCCACCCTCGACTACCCCACCATGGGCGGCGCGGAGATCTGCGGAATCAACGTCGTCAACCACCCCGACAAAGTCCGCTCCCTGATCGGCTGGATGCCCGACCACTTTGGAAACTACGAGCACATGACCGTGCTCGAGTATCTGGACTTCTACGCCCGGGCTCTCGGCTACCGCGGAGCAGAACGCCGCGCCCGAATCGAGGAGGTCATGGAGTTCGCCGACCTTGTCCCGCTCGCCGACCGCCTCTCCAACAAGCTTTCCAAGGGCATGACCCAACGGCTCTGCCTCGGCCGCGCCCTCATCCATGATCCTCAGATCCTCATCATGGACGAACCCGCTGCGGGCCTCGACCCACGCGCCCGCGTCGAACTCAAACACCTCATCCGCATCCTCGCCGAAGAAGGAAAAACAATTTTCATCTCCTCCCACATCCTCTCCGAACTCGGCGAAATGTGTGATTCACTCCTCTTCATCAACGCCGGACGAATCGTCCACCACGGCGATGCTGATTCCCTCAAGCATGGCTCCGATGCCGGGGGCGGAGCCTTCTACGACGTGAAAGTTCTCGGAGACCCCCAGGCAGTTTCCGACTGGATCGTCCTCAATCCCGAGGTCGAGGTCGCCGAAGCCCGAAAGAAAGGCGCCCGAATCCGCATCACCGTCAACGACCCTGAAAAATCCGCCGAGATCCTGAGACGCATGGTCCGCGACGGATTGCCCGTCATCGAATTCCATCGCGAAGAACGTAACCTCGAAGACGCCTTCATCGACATCCTCGGCAAGATCGAAGAAGGCCAAACTGCGGAGACCGCCGCATCCGCCAGCCAACATGGATGACGCCAGCCCAGCTCTCATGCCGGACCCGGCCCTCCCTCCCGAGCTCCCGCCTCCGCCGATGGAGCGCATCAACGATTTTCCCGACGGCATCAGCCCCATGCTCGTCAAGGAGCTCCGCCAGGGACTCCGCACCTACACCTTCGTCATCCTCTTCCTGGTCCTGCAGGGGCTCCTCGCCCTCGTCCTGATGACCGCAGGGGCCGCCACAAGCTCCTCATCCTCCGATGGTGCCGGCGACATGGTCTCTCAAATCGTCTTCTGCTTCTTCTCTCTCGCCTTGCTCGTCATCCAACCGCTCCGGGGCATTTCGGCGATCTCCATGGAGATCAAACAGAACACCATCGACCTCATGGTCCTCACCCGCCTCAGCGCCTGGCGCATCGTCTGGGGCAAATGGCTCGCCATCGTCAGCCAATCGATCCTCATCCTCCTCGCCATCCTTCCCTACCTCATCCTGCGGTACTTCTTCGGCGGCATGCAGCTCTTCTCGGAGCTTTTCCTGATGCTCTATATCTTCTTCATCTCCGGAGCGCTCACCGCATTCACAGTCGGCCTCTCCGCCGTCCCCAGCGTCATCATTCGAGGCATGCTCCCCATTCTCGGATCCATCATCATGGCCGGGTTCGTCCTCTGGGGACTCACCCCCGAACTCTACAGATTCGTCGCTTACCTCTCCCCATCCTCTCACGAATTCCTCGGAGCCATCGGCTTTCTCGCTCTCACCCTCTACATGGGATATTACTTCCTCGATATGGGAGCCAGCATGATCGCTCCCGCCGCAGAGAACCGTGCCACCCGCAAACGCCTCATCGGTCTTGCCGTGCTGATGCTCTCCTACTGGATCCTCCAAGCCATGGATCCCGAAATCGCCCTCCTCGCCGCACTTGTCGTCATGGGCCTCATCTCCCTCGACATCTTCACCGAAAGTTCCGACTTCCCGCGCATCGTCTGCCGCCCCTTCCTGCGCTTCGGCGTGATGGGTCGCCTGATCGGTCGCTTCCTCTACCCCGGACACGCCTCGGGCACCTTCTTCTTCGCCTTCCTCTCCGCCCTTCTCGCCTTCTTCCTCGTCCTCCAGAGCCGTTTTCAAGGACCTGATCTCCGCACCTGGACCCTATTCGGCACAGCCGTCGGCATCATGGTCTTTCCGGCCGCGATGATTCAACTCTTTGCACGAAAAACCCGCCAACGATTCGCACTGTATATTTCTCTGCAAATCATCGCCTTTCTTCTCGCCGTCATTCTCTCCGCATTCTTCGGCTACATCTCCGACCAAACCCTCCTCTGGATCTTCACTCCGGTGCCCGCTGTTCTCCTGCCGGTCACCGATGCTCTTTGGAATGAAAACAACAAGGTCGGCATCACCTTCGTCTCCTGGACCATCGCGGGGCTCTACTACCTCATCGTCCTCGCCGGCGCCCTGCCTTTCATGAAGCGCATACAACGCCTCGAGACGAATCAACTCAACCGGGAGGATGGAATCGATGATGTCGCCTGATAATCTGAAAAAAGCATTCACCTCGGCCTCGATCTGCGCCGAGAAGCTGCGCCTGCCCCTACGCTCCCGAGTCTGGAAAGGACAAGCCGGCGAATTCCTCGGTGCTGGCGTCGGCTCCTCCCTCGATTTCCAGGACCAACGGACCTACGTCCCCGGCGACGATCCTCGACACATCAACTGGCAGGCCTACGCCCGGACTGGTAACTACACGATGAAACTCTACCGAGAGGAAGTCCGCCCGGTCATCGACCTCGTCTTCGATACCTCGGCCTCCATGTTCTTTGAGCGCAAGAAAGCTCAGCGCTCCTGCGAGCTGTTCTACTTCCTCGCCGAGAGCGCCTCCCGCGCTGGCGCCGCACTCCGCATCTATCTCATCGTCGCCGGAAACATGCGCCCCATCCCCTACGAAGCAGTCCACACCCACCGCTGGTGGGAAGACGCCCAGCGCCTGCAGGGCGAGGACTCCGCCTCCCCTCCCTCTCTGGAAAAAATCCCCTTCCGCCCCAACGCCTTTCGCGTCCTCCTCTCCGACCTTCTCTTCACCGCCGACCCCAACCACATCATCCGCTTTCTCGGACAGCGCCAAGGCAGTCCGGTTATCTTTGCGCCATTCACTCTCGCCGAATCCAACCCCGATTGGCACGGCAACTACGAATTCATCGATCCCGAACTTGGCTCCCGCCACCCGCACCGGATCGAGCCCGCCGTCCTCGCCCGATATAAAAAGGCCTACTCGAACCATTTCTCCATCTGGAAAACCTCCACCCAACGCTATAATGCCGCCCTCGCCCGTGTCGGGGCCGATCTCGATCTGGAGACCGCCCTGCACGCCGAAGCCGTGAGAGCCGGAGCTCTCGAAATAACCAACGGATGAACCTCGTCATCACCAACCCCCTCGGATTCTGGGCCCTCTTCGGGATCCCCGCGGTGATCCTCATCCACTTCCTCCAACGCCAAGCCCGTATCATCCCCCTTAGCACACTCTTCCTGCTGTCGCAAACTCAACGCGAATCGGTCAGCGGCCGTCGCTTCGATCGAATCACAAATTCCATCCCTCTCTGGCTGCAACTCCTGATGGTCACCCTCCTCACCTGGCTGCTGGTTGAACCTCGCTACGTCAAACCAGCTTCCACCCAGCAAGTCGCCGTCATCCTCGACAGCTCCGCCTCGATGACCGTCTTCAAGGAATCGCTCAAGGAGGGCCTCAACAACAAACTCCCCGACCTCCGCGGCACCGCGTCAAATCTTCAGCTCTACATCTTCGAAAGCGACCCCGACAAACCGACCATCTATGCCGGCGACAGTGTCGAGGAAGCCGTCGCCGCAGTCGAGAACTGGGCTCCAGCCGCCGGCGCCATCGATCCTACCAGCGCCCTCCGCCTCGCCCGAAGCCGGGTCAATCGCGAGGGCATCCTCGTCTACATCACCGACAGCCCCGTCGAGAGCCTCCCCTTCGATGCCCAAGTCCTCGCCATCGGCGAAACCCTCCCCAACTGCGGCTTCACCGGCGTCTCCTTTGACACCAGCGACGAGAAACTCGTCTGGAAGGCCGTCATCCGAAACTACTCCGACAAGGAACTCACCCGCACCTGGCAAGTCGAATTCGCCGACGGCAGCCTCAGCAAGCCAACCCAGCTTACCATTTCATCGGGAGGCATGAGCACCATCGCCTCCAGCTTCCCGAACGGCACCGACCGACTCCGCGTCCTCCTCAACGAAGACAGCTTCCCCCTCGACGACCAACTCCCCCTCGTCCGCCCCGCCCCCAAAGACCTCAACATCTGGTCCAACACCGCACCGAAATTTGCAAATTTCAACGCCCGCCTCTCCAACAGCTTCCCCAACGTCGCCTTCGTCAACGATTCCTCCGAAGCCGACATCTCTCTCGTCTCCTACGACCCCCTCTCACCGGAACTCCCTTCCGCCGATAGCATCGTCGTGGTCGACGAAACCACCCAGAGCCGCCGCTACCTCCGCGGAGGAATCGTCGCGGAAAAACACCCTCTCATGGATGGCCTCAACTGGCAGTCCCTCCTCGTCCGCGAGTCCATCGAACTCGGGCTCACCGAAGCGGACGAGGTCCTCCTCTGGCAAGGCAATCGACCCCTCATTGCCCTGCGCGACACCACCGTCTTCGATGAAGAAAAGGGACCTGATGGCGCCATCATCTCCAGCGCCGCCCGACGAATCTCCCAGCTCATCCTCAACTTCGATCCAACCCTCTCCAACGCCTTCAAGCTCCCCGCCACCGTCGTCCTTCTTCATCGCTTCTGCGAAAACCTCCGCGATCAAAAAATTGCGCCGGAGTCACGCAACACCGAGACCGGGCAAGCGATCTCCGTCTCCGCCCATCAAGGACCCGAAGCCGACCCCCTTGTCTTCACTTCCTTCGGACCAGACGGCAAAGAGAGTGATCAAAAAGTCATCAACATCGACCGCGCCAAAGATCTCCGGGCACCAGCCACCCCGGGCTTCTTCACCATCCGCCAAGGCGAACAACTCCTCCTCCGTTCCGCCGCACACTTCGCCGATACCCGCGAAGCCGACCTACGCTCCTGCACCTCCCAAGACAACGTCTCCGCCATCACCGGTGAAGCAGTCGACCTCCACACCCGCCAAGACCACCTCTGGCGCATCTGGGTCTTCCTCGTCCTCATCGCCCTCGTCCTCGCCTGGTATTTCACCAAAGAACGCCCCAAAGACGAAGACCAAGCAACCCCAACCCCAGTAAGGTGACTGTCTCCGTCGCCATCAAAACCCCCGGCGATAGCCACACTCCACTCTCCGTCTTCCTCCCACTGACCTCTGAACACTGACCTCTGAACACTGATTTGTCCTTCCAAGCTCCAGAATGGTTCTTCCTCCTCGCCGTCTTCCTCTTCTTCGGCTGGTTCATCCCCCGCCTGCGTCTCTGGCGTCCACTCCGCATTCTCCTCCTCGCGACCATCACCATCCTCCTCGCCGACCCCCACCTCACGCGCAACGAGAACAGCCTCGACCTCTGGGTCCTCCTCGATCGTTCTGAATCCACCGAGGACCTCGTCGACAGAGGCCTCCCGGAGTGGCAACGCCTGCTCCAAAGCGCCAAACCAAGCCGGAAGGACAACCTCTACTTCGTCGACTACGCTGCGGAAGTTCTCGAGCAGGAACAATCGGAGAACGCCCTCTTCACCGGAAACCGCAAACTCACCCGCACCAACCTCGCCATCCAGAACATCCTCGCCCTCGCCGACTCGAAACGCCCCGCACGCGTTCTCGTCTTCAGCGACGGATTCTCCACCGAACCACTCACCGAGGCGGCATCCAAACTCAAAGCCCGCGGAATCCCCCTCGACTACCGCCTCATCCGCGAGGACACCACCGACGACTTCAACCTCGCCCGCCTCGAACTCCCCGTCCGCACCCAGATCAGCGAACCCTTCGTCATCGGGGTCGCCGTCCGCGGCTTCAAGGACACCTCCGTCCCCCTGCGCATCTACCGCGATGGTCAACCACTCACTCCCGATGGCACCACCGTCGAGATCGTCGATGGCGTCGCCAAAGTTGAATTCACCGACCGCATCAGCAACGTCGGCTCCTACCATTACACCGCCGAGATCATCCCCGAAGAAGACGCCCATCCCGGAAACAATCGCGCCGAACGATGGATCGAAGTCACCGGTGGCCCACGCATCCTCCTCGTCACCAAATACACCGACGACCCGGTCGCCACCGCCTTGGCCAATCAAGGTTTCACCGTAGAGACCGTCACCGACTCCACCACCCTCCGCGTCGGACAACTCGGGGGAACCCGCGCCGTGATCATCAACAACGTCCCTGCTTTCGAAATGCCCGGAGACTTCCTCGACGCGATCAGCTTCTACGTCCGTGAACAAGGCGGCGGCTTTATGATGGCGGGCGGCAAACAATCCTTCGGCTCGGGCGGCTACTTCCAAAGCAGCGTCGACGCCCTCCTCCCCATCTCCATGGAACTCAAATCCGAACACCGGAAGCTCTCCGTGGCCATGTCCATCGTCATGGACCGCTCCGGATCGATGGGCATGGGCGTCCCCGGTGCCGCGGGAGGAAAAGGGATGACCAAAATGGACCTCGCCAACGCTGGAGCAGCCAAAGCTATCGAACTTCTCGGCGCCATGGATCAGGTCAGTGTCTACGCCGTCGACAGCGAACCACACACCATCATCAAACTCGCCCCCATCGGAAACAAGAAGAAGCAACTCATGTCCAAAGTCCGCAAGGTTCGCTCCGGCGGCGGCGGGATCTACGTCTATCGCGGACTCAAAGAAGCCTGGGACGGGCTCAAGAAGTCCGACATCGGCACCCGCCACATCATCCTCTTTTCCGACGCAGCCGACTCCGAGGAACCCGGCGCCTATAAAAAACTCCTCGCCGACATCACCGCAAACGGCGGCACCGTCTCAGTCATCGGCCTCGGCACCAAGGCTGATCCAGACGCCAAACTCCTCGAGGACATCGCCAAGCTCGGCAATGGCCGGATGTTCTTCACCGACAAGCCCCTCGACATCCCCAAGCTCTTCGCCCAGGAAACCGTCACCGTCGCCCGCTCCGCCTTCATCAAGGACCCCATCGCCGCCAAACCCACCGGCCAGTGGTCGGAGATCTCTTCCAAAGCCTTCGACTGGCTTCCTACAGTCGACGGATACAACCTCTCTTACACCCGCGAGGATGCCACTGCCTCCCTCGTCTCCCAAGATGAATACCTCGCCCCCCTCGTCGCCCACACCCGCCGCGGCATCGGTCGTACCGCAGCGGTTTCCTTCCCCCTGGGAGGCGAATACTCCGAACAAATCCGCGCTTGGCCCGGTTACGGTAATTTCGTGCAAACCCTCGGCAGATGGCTGATGGGAGAGGACTTACCTCCGGGCCTGGGCCTCCGCCACCGTATCGAAGGCACCCGACTCACCATCGACCTCCTCTACGACACCGACGAGTGGTCCCAGCGCTTCGCCAACGACCCACCACGCATCAAACTCCTCGAAGAATCCAGTGGAGCCGGCCCCTATGAGGTCGCCTGGAAGCGCGTCGCCCCCGGCCACTTCTCCGTGAGCCGCGAACTCGATGAGGGCGTCGTCGTTCGCGGTGCCGTCCAAGCCGGCCCCCACGGCATCCCCTTCGGCCCCATCGTCGTCGGGGCCTCGGCCGAATGGACCTTCGATCCCGATCGCCTCGCCGAACTCCGCTCGGTCTCCCGCATCAGCGGCGGGCGCGAACTCCTAAATCTCGAAACGGCCTGGCTCCGCCCCCCCGCCATCCACTCCACCGACCTGCGCCTCCCCCTCTTCATCGCCATCCTCTCCCTCATCCTCTTCGATGCCCTCATCTCCCGCATGGGCTGGAGCCTCCCGAAGTTCTCCCTGCCTCAGCGGAAACTGCGAACTGCCTCCGCCGCCCCGGACGAATTCGACATCCCCGTCGAGAGACCATCGATCACCAAATCATCCTCCACCGCGGAGCCCGAAAAACCATCGACAGCCTCTCCTCCCGAGCAACTCCCCCCACCCGACCCGGGAGAGACCGAAGTAAAACGGAAATCCCGTTTCGAACGAGCCAAACGCCGCCGCTAAATGCCTCCAAATTCTCCAGACAGCGCTCCACGCGCCCTCGGCAATCTCCTCGACGACCTTCCCGAAGACCTCTCCGAGGAGCAGTTCGCCGAAGTTTGCCAACTCGGCGACGGCAGCGTTCGCATCGAGCGCATCGTCTCCCATGGACAAGCCTCTCCCGAAGGCTTCTGGTACGACCAGGACGAAGACGAATGGATCCTCATCCTCTCCGGAGCTGCCCGACTCCGCATCGAAGATGTCGTAGAACCCGTCAACCTCATCCCCGGCGACTCCGTCCTCCTTCCCGCCCACTGCCGCCACCGCATCGACTGGACCACCCTGGAAAAGCCCACCGTCTGGCTCGCCGTCTTCACCCAAGCGTAACCCCAAGGGTGCGACCACTTCAACTGGAAGCTACCCGAAATTCCCAGCGCACTTCCTCACCATCCGCAACATCGACTCCTCGTTCGCAAGCTTCACGACCTTCCCCATCTTGACCCAGGCAAGGTCATGGGACTCGTCACTCACGACAAACTCCTCGTTACCAGTCGCCTGACAGAGATACCGCACATCGTAGTGCATATGCTCCGGCTCATCGTCCCGCGCCGGAATCGGGTGGATATCGAGATCAAAAATCCCCTCACCCAACACCCTGACTTCGGTCAAACCCGATTCCTCCTCCACTTCCCGTAGCGCTCCCTCGAGAACATCGGACTCCCCATCCACGTGTCCACCCAGCTGTAACCAACGATTCAGCTTCCGGTGATGAGTCAATAAGACATGACTCCCCTCTCCATTCACCACCCATGCCGATGCCGTGACATGCCCCTCCTTGAAGCTGCGCTCAAAGCAATCCGCATTCCCAGAGATAAACTCGATGAACTGATCGCAAACCTCCTTCTCTTCACCCCAACGCTGTCGATAGGCTTCAAGCTGCTGGATGAATTCGTTCCGGTGCATGCGCCTTTACAACCCGGAACAATGTAAGCTCTGATCCATCGCTTGGGCCGGATTCTCCTCCGCACTGTCCCCAACAACTTCTGCTGGAACTCCCGCCACGGTCTTGTGCGGCGGAACATCCTTCAACACCACACTCCCCGCGCCAATCTTCGCTCCCCGCCCGATCTCAACGCGCCCGAGAATCTTCGCTCCCGCACCGATCAACACACCGGAGCGCACAATCGGATGTCGGGCCCCGGCTTCCTTGCCGGTTCCTCCGAGCGTCACTTCGTGCAAAATCGAAACGTCATCCTCGATGATGGCCGTCTCACCAACCACAAAACTAGTCGCGTGATCCAACAAGATCCCACATCCGATCTGCGCCGCCGGATGAATATCCACTCCAAACACTTCGCTGGCCAGACTTTGGAAGTAGAGCGCCAATAGCCGACGCTCATGACTCCAGAGGTAATGCGAAATCCGATAAGTCGTGATCGCCAGAAATCCCTTGTAGAACATCAACGGCTCCAGAGCAGAACTCGCCGCTGGATCACGTTCCACGATCGCACTTAAATCCGCCGCCGCACTCATCGTCAGCGCAGGATGCTCCCGCAACAGGCCCGCTAACAACGGCGCCAACTCACCCCGGGGCATGTCCTCCCTCGCCAGTTTCCGCGCCAAGCGCATGCCCAAGGCGCCACCGAGGCAATCCTGATCAAGAATGACTTCTTGCATCAGACTACGCAGTTCCGGCTCCTTGGCCGCAACCTCCTCTGCCTCCGATCGAAGATCGGTCCACAGACCGTGATAATCGATCTTATGATCCACGCAGAGGCGATTGATCTCAGGGCTCGCACTTTGTTCACTCATATGCTTTGTTCTTTGCGTGAGGGTTTCTCAAAAATTGGACTATGCCTGCCGCGCCGCAGTCTGTCTGACCAGACAATACGATGAAAAATTCGTAATGAAATTGGAAGATATTTCCCGACGTGAGGAAATTTCGCCCAGCTTCCTTGTTCAGATCCTCAATGAAATGAAGCGCGCCGGTCTGGTGACCAGTAAACGCGGCAAAGCAGGCGGCTACCTCCTCTCTCGAGCCCCAGCCTCTATCACCGTCCTCGATATCGTCAAGGCCATCGAACCGGCCCTCGTTGAAATCCCTCCCGACTCCCCCGGCCCATCAGGGCCTGCAGTCAGCAAGGTCTGGCAAGGGGTTTCCACCGGCCTCATCGAGCGTCTCCAGTCCATTAGCATCGACGCCATCGCCTCCGAGGCCTCCGAACCGATGTATTTCATCTGAACCCGCTGGGCTTTAAATCTCACTCACCGGCAGATTTGCACACTCTTCACGTACTGACTCCGCCAACGGCGTGCTCAGATAACGCTCCGTGCTGCTCGCCGCGATGACAACGATTCGCTTACCTGCCATCTCCGGCCGCTTCGCGATCTGCAACGCAGCAGCAATGGTCGCTCCGCTGGAAATCCCCGCAGGCATTCCCTCAACGCTATTCAGCAGTTGCGCCGTCTCAAACGCATCTTCGTTCGAAATCTGCACGACCTCATCGACGATATCCATGTTCAGGTTACCCGGAATGAATCCCGCTCCGATTCCCTGAATCTTGTGCGGCCCCGGGTTTCCACCCGAAATCACCGGGCTGGCGGTCGGCTCGACCGCAACGCAATGCACGTCCTTCCGCGATTTCAGCACTTCGGCAACTCCCGTGATCGTCCCGCCAGTTCCAACACCGGCAACAAAGACATCAATCTCGCCACCCGTATCCCGCCAAATTTCCTCGGCAGTCGTCTGACGGTGAATCTCCGGGTTTGCAGGATTGTCAAACTGGCTCGGTCCAAATGCTTCATCACCAATCTCTTCGATGAGCTGATTCGCCTTGGCGATCGCCCCACCCATTCCTTTCGGTCCCGGTGTGAGAACAAGCTCCGCTCCGAGCATCCGCAAAAGCACCCTCCGCTCCACCGACATCGTCTCCGGCATGACCAAAATGCAACGATACCCCTTCGCCCGCGCCACGAAAGCCAGAGCGATCCCCGTATTCCCCGATGTCGGCTCCACAATCGTTCCGCCAGGCTTCAGGCTGCCGTCCTTCTCAGCAGTCTCAATCATGGCCTTGCCAATCCGATCCTTCACACTGAAGAGCGGATTGAAAAATTCAGCCTTCACATCCACCTCACCGACACACCCTTCGGCGATCGCGTTCAATCGGATCAAGGGGGTGTTCCCCACTGTATCGGCCACGTTTGCTGCAATTTTTTGACTCATTGTTACTAATCGGTGATTCGCTATGTTCTAGGCTGGCCTCTGACTCGCCGCAATCCATTAAATCTGGAAATCCTGCACGCCGGAGTCGAGGTGCAATCCACACTCGTATTTCTCACCGTTAAATCGCGTCTCTTCCGCCGTCTCACCCTCTCCCAAGGGCTTGGTGGAATGCCAATCTCCCATGGACACGTAACCTTGGTCCGCCAGCGGATGCGGCGGCAGATTGTGACGCGTCATGTATTCCTCCACCTGCTCGTCACTCCACTCGAGAATAGGATAAATTTTCGTGGTGCGCGACTGTTGCTCGACCACACCGCGTTGCGCTCTCGTCTTGGAATGGGAACGTCGCAAACCACTGATCCAGATATCACTGCCCAACTCCTGCAAGGCACGGCTCATGGGCTCAACCTTGTTGATCCGACCATATTGCTCCGCCCCCTCCGCGCCTTTCTCCCAAAGACGTCCGAGTAGCGCCTCCTGTCTGGCTGGCGTCATTTGCGCTGAATAGACCGTCGCCTTCATCCCAAGCTGATTCTCCAACGCCTCCGCGTATCGATAAGTCTCCGGAAAAAGATAGCCGGTATCCACAAACACCACCGGCACATCCGGAGCGTGGGTCTTCATCAAATGCAACATCACCGAAGCCTGCAGACCGAAACTCGTCGTCGCGACAACCCGGCCGGTAAAGTTCTCACCCAAATACCTGATCCGCTCTTCCACCGGAAGAGGACTCAACACCTCGGACAATGCCTCGGCATCAATCTCTTGGCTCACCTGTTTACTTGCTTCCATCGTTCTATGCGTTGGCAGACGCCGAGGAATCCTCGATGTCCGCATGAAAATCCCGACCTTCCCTGGTCGCCTTCACGTAGCCGGCTCGAATCACAAAATCTCCAAAGCGCTCGCCGTCCTCACGGCTCTTCGCGTAATCCTGAATCACCGGCGTTAGCAGTTCCTTGATCTCCGTTCCCTTGACGTCCTTGCGCCAAAGCTTGCTCAACCGGTCACCAACGAAGCCGGCCCCGAGGTAGACGTTATAGCGATCCGGCCCACGTCCCACGAAACCGATCTCCGCAATATACGGCCGGGCACACCCGTTCGGGCAACCGGTCATCCGGATGGTAATCGCATCGCTGCGCAATCCCGCTTCGTCCAAAACCTCCTCCAGCTGCCCGATCACATCCGGCAAATAGCGCTCAGCCTCTGCCAAGGCCAAGGCGCAGGTCGGTAACGCTACGCAAGAAATCGAATTGAGACGCAGCCCACTGAGCCGCAACGGATCACTGAGAGCATATTCCTCAACCAACTCTTCAATCGCCGCCTTCTGCTCCGGTTTGATCAACGCCAGCGCGACGTTCTGATTCGGAGTCAGACGAAACTCTCCATCCATCAGCTCCGCAATCTTCCGCAATCCAGTCCGGATATTGGCGCCCGGTCGGTCCTGCACGCGTCCGCCCGGAATATACATCACATAGTTCCAGGTCCCGTCCGCATTCTCGTGCCAGCCAAAATCGTCGCCATTGTGGGTAAACTTGAAGTCTCGGGTCGGCTCGAGCTTGTAGCCAAGTCGAGACTCCAATTCGCCCACGAACCATTCCACGCCACGATCATCGATCGTGTACTTCATCCGGGCATGCTTCCGCTCAACGCGATCACCGAAGTCCCGCTGCACCGTCACGACCTTCTCCGCCAGTTCCACCACCTTGTCGGTCGGGACAAAGCCGATCACATCAGCCAATCGCGGAAAGGTCTTCTCGTCACCATGAGTCATCCCCATGCCACCACCAACCGCCACATTGAATCCTTCCAGGCCCTTTGGACCGGAAATCGCAATGAACGACAAATCATGGGCGAAAATATCCACATCATTACTAGGCGGCACCGCCACCGTAATTTTGAACTTCCGCGGCAAGTAGGTCTTTCCATAGATCGGCTCCTCCACTCCTTCACTCGATTCAACCTTCTCTCCGTCGAGCCAGATCTCGTGATAAGCACCAGTCGCCGGCGTGAGATGAGCACTCAGATCCTCGGACACCTTCAGGACATCCGCATGAAGCTCCGACTTCTCGGGATTCACGTTGCACATCACATTCCGGTTCACGTCGCCACAGGCAGCAATCGTGTCCATCGCGGTGTCGTTGATCTCCTTGATCGTCCGCTTCAAATTCGTCTTGATGATCCCGTGCAACTGATAGGCCTGACGAGTGGTCAACTTGAAGTCGCCGTTCCCGAACTGCTCGCACATCCGGTCCATCTCCAGCCACTGCTGGGCAGTCGAAACACCTGCAGGCACCCGGATCCGAATCATGAAGGAATACGCCTTCTCCAGCTTGTGCTTCCGACGGGCCGCACGGATATCCCGGTCGTCCTGCTGATAGCTCCCGTGAAACTTGATCAACTGCTGATCGTCAGCGCACAACCCGCCGGTCGACAAATCCCCCAGGCCTTCCGCGATCGTTCCCCGCAAGAAGTTACTCCGGGTCTTGATCCCCTCGTTGGCAGCCAACTTTTTTTCGTCACTCATCGTCTTGAATCGTTATCGCTTTAGTAAACGTCGCGTTGATAGCGTCCGTCCTTTTTTAATTGCTCCACAAATGCTTCTGCATCCTCGCGGCTCTTCCCACCATGCTCCGAAACAATGTCGAGCAAGGCCTCATGAACATCTCCCGCCATCCTGTTCGCGTCGCCACACACGTAGAAGTGCGCTCCAGACTCCAACCACGTGTAGAGATCAGCAGCCTTCTCCCGCATGCGGTCCTGCACATACACTTTCTCCGGCTGATCCCGTGAGAACGCCACGTCCAATCTGGTCAAAGCGCCACTCTTCATGTGCTCCTGCAACTCGAGTTGGTAGAGGAAATCATACATGTAGTGCTGATCGCCAAAGAACAACCAACTCTTCCCGGCGCTTTCCTGCTCACCTCGCTCTTCGATAAAGGCGCGGAACGGCGCAATTCCCGTTCCCGGCCCCACCATGATCACTGGCGTTTCCGCGCTCGCCGGCAAACGGAAGCGCTTATTGGGCTGAATGAACACCGATATGGCATCCCCCTCCGAAACCAAATCAGCAACACAGGTCGAGGCTACCCCCTTCCGGGATTTGCCTTGGCTGTCGTAACGCACCGCCGCAATCGTCAGATGAACCTCACCCGGATTGGCATTCGGACTGGAAGCAATCGAATACAGACGCGCCGGAAGAGGACGCAAGATTTTCGCCACCTCCTCTGCAGTCGCCTTCCCGACTGGAAAATCCTCGAACAAATCCACGATTTGCCGACCCTCAACATAATCGCGAAACGCCTCCTTGTTGTCGTCGCCGAGCAACTCCGCAAGCTTCTCTGAACCGTTCAAGGCCGCATACTTCTTTGCTACAGCCCGCGACAACGCGGTGATGTCCAAGGAACTCTTAAGTGCCTCACCCAGCGACACTGTCGCCCCGCTCTTCAAAGTCACTTCAGTCGCTCCATCAAATCCGGTCGCCACGAGAACACTCTCCACCATGTCGGGAGCATTGTAAGCAATCAGACCAAGCGAATCGCCGGCCTCATAAACCAAGCCCGACCCCTCTAGATTCATCTCAAGATGCCAGGTCTCCTTCTTGGTGCCTTCACCATTCAGGAGGACTTTCTCGAGGATCTCAGAAGGAAAAGGATTCTTCTTTCCATACTCCACCGTTGGTTGCGCCACCGGGGCAGGCGCCGCCGCACCATTCGAGGATGCCTCGCCGAGCGACACCAACACCTTCTCAAGCCAGGCCCCGTGATCATCATCAAAATCGACGTCACAATCCTGACGGTCCACCAAACGCGTCGCACCAAGCTCGTCGAGCTTCCGGTCGACCTGCTTGCCGATCTCGCAGAAATCCTCGTAGCTCGTATCGCCAAGGGCACACACTGAGAACTTCGTCTTCTCCAGACGGAAGTCGGCAGCCATGAACTCCTTGTGGAACGTTTCCGCGGTCTCCGGCGGATCGCCCTCTCCCCAAGTACTCACGATCACCAACAGGTTCTCAATCCCGGCGAGATCACCCACCGAGACCTCCGCCATGTTCCGGATCTTCGCCTTGAACCCCCGCTTCTTGGCCACTGACGCGCTCTTCGCGGCCAACTCCTCGCAGTTGCCCGACTCAGTGCCGTAGAGGATCGTCAACGGTCGGGACGAGGCCACAGGAGTGGCAACAGGGCCGCTAGGAGCCAAATGGCCACTCAACCACACCCGCTGCTCAGGGCTCAGGCCCGACAACAATTTCTCCACATTCTCCCGTTCTCCGGGAGCGAAAGGTGCATTCTCTGGAATTTGAATCATGAGTTACTTGCTCAAGTAAGTATTGATTAGGGAAATAGTCGCCGATTTGTTCCGAATATCAACCCAAATCATGTCGAAATTGGCGCCCCTCCCCCGGACCGCCCTAACCCTGATTCGCCCAGACCCAGGTCACGGGGACCTCGATATCGGGGTGAATACTATGACGAACCGGACAACCATGCCCCGTCGCTTGGAGCAACTTCCGCTCCGGGTGGTCCTCCTCAATCGGCATCTGAATCTTCACCGCTAGCTTGGAAACCCGCCGCGGTTGCTCATCGGACATATACTTCTCAACGCGAATCCGCATCCCCTTCAAATCCACGTCCTTCCTCCGGGCGGCAATCCCCATCACCGTGGCCATACAACTCCCCAGGGCCGCCGCTAACAAATCTGTCGGGGAGAAGGACTCACCTTTTCCATGATTGTCCACAGGAGCATCAGTACAGATGAGAGCTGTCGATGGGCCGTGCATTGCTTCGCAGTGCAATTCGCCCCGGTAGTCGATTTGAATCTCAATCATGGTTCTTCAACAGGTGCCAGAGGCTCCAACGCAGGGTTCTCGGCCTTTACAGGGACTTTGGCAAGCACCACCCGAAACCCCACCCAATCGTACCGCGCGGTGGGCCG
The DNA here is from genome assembly GCA_028822695.1 of Akkermansiaceae bacterium. GTDB lineage: Bacteria > Verrucomicrobiota > Verrucomicrobiia > Verrucomicrobiales > Akkermansiaceae > JAPKDA01. The sequence continues at coordinate 12,443 of JAPKDA010000002.1, read as the reverse complement.
CTTCGCAAAACGCGCCGAGGTCATCAGATCCTCTTTCCGAAAACTATTCCAACACCCCCCTCGCAACACCCCGTAGACGTCCGCGAGGCTCATCCCCCGCGGCTTGTAGTAATCGTCACCCACCCACTCATAGACATTGCCACTCAAATCCTGGAGCCCGAGACTATTCGACACGTAGGAACCCACTGGCGCAGTTTCCGCAAACCTATCCACGTAACCCGGAATGGTCAGACCGATCGCAAGATTATCCGCCGCTTCATCCGCGAAATTTCCCGCCTCCGCAAGTGGCGGCCAGGCGCCCCCCCAGGGAAAGCCTGTCGCGATCCGGTCCCGCTCCTGTGGCCAGTCAAATAACTCGTCCGCCAACCCCGCCATCCGACTCCACTCCAAATCAGTCGGCAGTCGGTATTCGTGGGTCTTGGAGATTAAGTCCCGCTCCTGCTCAACCTTGGTCAACCACTGGCAAAAGGCATTAGCATCCTCTCGGGAGACGTTGACAACAGGATGTGACCCGTCCTGTGCAAAGTCAGGAGCCTGAGGCGCAAACACCGCCGGACGTGCCAACTTCACATACTCCGCATAGTCCGCCACCCGGGTTTCCCAGACCGCAACCATCAGATCCTCGCCATCCGGTTCAAACCTCATCCCCAGGCTGTTCTTTTCCCAAGTCCGCCCAAAGACCACCCCCGTGTTTTTCTCCAACACAAAGTGCTCCGGCTCCTCCCAGTAATCGTTCGGCTGCAACGTGAATGCCTTCTCCAAAGTCTTGAACCCATCCGCCTCCAGCGAGATCACCACCTTGCCCGATAGCACCCTGATTCCCTCATACTGCGCCACTTCCTCCTCCAGCACTCTACCACGTAGAGGCGTCGGCCCCCGCAGCACCCCATTGATATAAACATCCGCTCCCTCCGGCTCACTGGTCAGCTGAATCCGCGCTCCCTGCAACGCCACACAGCGGAACGGAAATTTCCCTTTCGGCACGCCCTTCGGAAAGACCGCCGCGAGAGCCCGCTGGCGATCCATCCGCGGCTTGAGGATCTGGTCTTCGTTCAAGTAGCCATCCCGGCATCGCTCCGTCAGCCACTTCACGTAGGTCTTGGCTTCCTCTTCATTGGCAAACACCACGCTCCGCTGCCGCCCGTTCTCCGAGATTTGCGCATAGATCCCCTTCTTTCCGGCTGTCTCCGACAAATACTGCCGCCACTCATGCTCACCAACGTAATAGTGACTCACATGGGCGTCGTTTTCCCATCGATAGGACATCCCCAAGACATCCTCCCAGTTCTCCCCGATCTGTGGAGGAGCATCGATCTTCAAGGTCGGCTCAATCACCAGCCCCCCATCACTCACCACGCCACCAGCTGTCGTCGTTTGAAATCCACGCAGCCGGAATTCGAAGCTCACCCAGGTATCGACCGGCATTTTCCGGGGAATCAAGGGAGTCTGCCCCAACAACTCCCCTTCCTCGGAGAACACATCCGCTCCCGAGGGCTCACTTTGAATCGTCACCAATGCCAACTCGGTCGGCACCGGCGCGAAGGGCGAAATCACGTCCTCTCCAGACCGAACATCCCACGGCCCCACCATCAAGAAATTCCAGCCTCCCGCCAACACAAGGGTCAAGCAAAGCACAAGAAGCGTCCAGACCGGTTGCACCTGCATCGGCCGGGTCTCTCCTGCCTCCAAAAATCCAAGCTCCTCTGCGAGAGCCTCCGCAGTCTTGAGCTTCCGCTGCGAAATTCTGGGCTCACAAATATCACAAATCACCGAATTGAGCGACCGCCAGCGTTTCAGCTCATCCCCCCCCGGCAACTCATCAGGCAGCTCCGGAAACTCCATCCGGTCCTTCCCCGTGGCCATTTCGTAAAGAACCTTGCCGAGACTGTAGACGTCCGCCTGCGCAGAACCGGGACCCTCCGGCGGCACGAATCCCTCCGTCCCCACGAAGGTCCGCTGACCACGAAGAGCGACCAATCCAATATCCGCCAACTTCGCTTTTCCATCGATGAAAATGACGTTGGCCGGCTTCACGTCGCGGTGCGCCAGCCCGTGACCGTGCAAATGCTGCAGGCCCTGTGACAAAATCCGACCCGTCGTAATACAAAAATCCGTGTCGAGCGGCTCCCCCTCCGCCGCCTTCATGTCACTGCGCAGCGTCCGCGCCTCATACTCCACCGGATTGATCTCGTTTCCCGTTTCGACATCATCCCCCAACTCCATCACGTAGTAGTAGAAGGCATTCTCTCCTTCCGATCTCCCCACGTGCAGGATGTGAACCAGCCCCGGGTGCTCCCGAGAAATCGGCTCGTATTTCAGGATTCCCTGGAACTCCCGCTCAAACTCCCGCTCATCCTCAAAATCATCGCGATCGACCACCTTCGCGGCCCGCATCGCCCCCGTCACCCCCCGCGCCAACCACACTGACCCGTAGGCGCCTCCGCCGATCTTCCTCAGCACCTCATGATCAGGTATCCTCGGCTCGTCGCGAATCTTACTCTTCGGCATCCTTTTCGATCTTCTCCAACTTGGTCAATTCGCGCTTGAGAACCGAACCGACCCGGTGTTTTGCCAAATACACCTGCGCCATGCTCACGCCCAGATGCTCTTGCACCTTTTTCGGCTCCCACTGCTTGATCACGTAGTAATCAAAAATTTGGTACTGCTTTGGGGAAACCTGGGACTTCACACGGTCCAATGCCGCATCGGCGAGATTCTTTTTCCACTCAACGTCCCACATCCGCTCCAGTAAATCCCCCTTGGGGTCCTCGAAGCGATCAATCACCGCCGTCTTCCGGTCTCCCTCCCAATCCGCGCCGGCCATCGCCGTGTCTTTCTTCCGCTTTCGGAACTGATCATTGATCCGCCACCGGGTCATGTTCATCAGCCACGTCTTGAACGATCCCTGATTCGGATCGTAGAGATTCTTCTTACTCTGCTTCGCGATGGAGAGAATCGTCTCCTGCACCGTATCGAAGGCCTCATCCGATCGCAGACCAGCCTTCAAGCCGACCGAGTAGATCAAGCGCCAGTAGGTTTGGTAGAACTCATCCCAGGTCCGCTGGTCCTCCCAATTTTCCAACCGCGCAATCAAACTCTTGCGCGTCTTCTCATAGGCCTGCTCGAAGCCGTTCTTCGTGCGAGACTTCTTTGCCTTGACCTCCCCCTCTTGTTCGTCTCCCGGCATCAGGTGTTCATTAACACAGAGCGCCACCCAAGTCTTTCGCTACCTTGGATAATTTTTCTTAATATTCTGGAAATCTCAACATTGTGAAAATGCGTTGCCTCGCCTAGCCCCCCTCCCTAGCCTTCTGGGCGAGTCTTCACACCCTCTACAGGGCCCGATCTTCGGGCCTTTTTCCCTGTTCACACCATGCCAGACCCCAGTTTGAATCCCTCGCAGCAAGTCGAGAGGATCCGCGAGATCCTTGTCGGCCGCCAAATGCAGCAAGTTGAGGAGCGCCTTGCGAAAATGGAAAGCCACCTTGCCCAAGCTGGCCCCAGCTCCGCGGGCTCCGAGAGCTTCCAGCGCCTCCAGACGGCCCAGTCCAACGAGCTCCACGAAACCCAGGAACTGCGCAAACAAGTCCAGGAAGAGAGCCAGTTGCATTCCCAGCAGATCGAAAACCTCGCCCAAAGCCTCAACGCCGCTTCCGAAAAACTGGACGCCGCCTCCGCCGGACTAGCCCGTCAAGACCAGCATCTGGGCAGCCACCTAACCAAACACCTCGAGGACATCAGCGCCGCCATGGCCGCACGAATCGATGCCCGTGTCCGCGAGATTCTCAGCCATCTCCAACACGAGATCGGCCAGTGGAAGCACCAGATCGATCGCGACATGAATTCCGTGCGAACAACAATGGTCGATCGCCAGGAGTTGAAGAACCGCCTTGCTCGACTCGCCAGTGCCGCAATGGCAGACGAACCGAATCCCGAAACCGAAGAAAACGGATTCCTCCTCTAACCAGATGTCATCTCCTCCCGTGACCACTCTTCCCACCAGCCCCTTTCCCGAGCTTCACGCGCTCGACAAAAAGCGCAAGGTGCCATCACTCTCCGAACTCCTTGGCGACGCTTCCTTGCCGGTCGGCCCGGCGGACACTTCCATCCCACTCCCCGGCAAAACCGAGCTCTCTAGCATTCCCAGACTCCCACAGGAAAAACTTGCCGAGAAGCCCTCCATCAAGTTCCGCGCCACCCAATCCCTGATCGACATGCCCGTCGACAAGGCCCCCGCCATGCGGGAACAGGTCGCCGCCGCCATGGCCGACGAGGATATCGAAGAGCTCGCAATACCTGTTCCTCCACAGCAGGATCCCCCCGCACGGCGATCCACATTGCGCAACCCGCTTCCGGTGGAACCGCCCAACAACAAGAACACCGACGACGACCTGAAGGACGCCCTCCTTCCCATCTTGGAAACAACTCTCGCCAAAGCGCTCTACGCACCCGAGACCGGAATCCATACCTACCTCGAACCCATGCTCCGCAGCACCGTCCGACGTGCCCTCGCCGAACAAATGGATTCAGCCCGACAGTTCGGCGAAGTCGGACCCGTCGACCGCCTCGCCTGGAGACTCAGCGCACTCTTTACCAGCCAAAGCTACGATGAGATCGTCTTCGATCGCACCCGAAGATTTCAGGTCGAGGAGGTCTACCTCGTCCGCAAGCGCGACAAGAGCCTCGTCTCTTACGCCAGCCACGACCCCGCCCGTCACTCCTCAACCCGCCGCGTTCAGTCCACCCTCCGAATGCTCATCCGCCGACTCCAGAGCCAGAAGGACGAAATGCGCTCCACCTTCGATCTTCCCGAAAAACGTACCGTCCTCGTTCGCGCTGGCAAATACTGCCTCCTCCTCGCCATTCTCCGTGGCGCTGACAACGCCCTTGTCCGGGCCGATCTGGACTACGTCCTCCGCCAAGCCGAGGAACGTTTTGGCGACCGCCTCAACCGCAGCAGCGAAGCATTTCTCCAGATTCTCCAACCCATTCTGGAAGGCTGCCTCCTCATCCAGTCTCCGGCCCCACCAAGGTAGGCCCGCAAAGGCAGGGACCGGTCTCCGAGCGGTCCGGCGGCTCCACCGCCCGCATCCTTTCCTCCCCGTTCTCGCCCAAGAGGCCATCCACCCTCGCCTCCCCCTCCTGTTCCCCTTGACCGTACAGCACGTTCGCTCTACCTAGCGCTATGCTATTTTCTGAATTGGGCCTCTCAGACCCGGTCCTCGAAGCCGTCACCGAGTCCGGCTACACCACTCCGACCCCCATCCAGGCCCGCTCCATTCCCCTGATCTTGGAAGGCCGCGATGTCATTGGAGCCTCCCAAACCGGCACCGGAAAGACCGCCGCTTTCGCGCTTCCCACTCTCACCAAACACAAGCCCTGCGGCCGGCCGGTTTGTCTCGTCCTCGAGCCAACCCGCGAACTCGCCCACCAGGTTGCCGAAGCCTTCGAGCACTACGGTAAGCACAGCGGCCACAAGGTTGCCCTCCTCTACGGAGGCGTGGGATACGGCAAGCAAGTGGAAGACCTGGAGAACGGTGCCGACATCGTCGTCGCTACTCCTGGACGCCTTCTCGACCTCCACGCCCGCGGCACTCTCAAACTCGACAACGTGCACACCCTCATCCTCGACGAAGTCGACCGCATGCTCGACATGGGATTCCTCCCCGACGTCCGCAAGATCGTCAACTTCGTTCCCCCTGCCAACCGCCAGACCCTCTTCTTCTCGGCCACCATGCCCCCGGCCATCGAAACCTTCGCCAAGTGGTGCCTCAAGGACCCCGTCGAAGTCGAAATCGCGCGCCGCGCCGTCGCCGCCACCGTCACCCACGCCTTCTACCCGGTCTCCATGGACCAACGTGACGAGCTCCTCCTCGCCATCCTTAAAGAAACCGATTTTCACAGCGTCATGATTTTCACCCGGACCAGGAAGGAAGCCAACAACCTCGCCCTTCTCTTCGAGAAGGCAGGCCACTCCAAGGTCGCCGTCATGCACTCCGACATCCGCCAGGCCGACCGCATGAAGGCCCTCAAGGACTTCAAGGAAGGAACCTGCAATATCCTCGTCGCCACCGACGTCGCCGCCCGGGGCATCGACATCTCCGGAGTCTCCCACGTCATCAACTACCGCGTCCCCGAAAACGCCGAGGACTACGTCCACCGCATCGGACGAACCGGCCGAGCCGAAGCCGAAGGCGACGCCTTCACCCTCCTCACTGCCGACGAACTCGAGTTCGCCGAGTCCGTCGAACGCTTCATCAGCCAAAAGATCAAACGCAAGAAGCTCGAAGAATTCAACTACACCTACACAGCCCTCCTCGACGACAGCCCTGCACGGTCCGTCATCAAAAAGCGCCGCCCCGCCCCCAAGCGCCGCCGGAGAAAGTAACCCGTGGCGTGACCAGCCTGCCCTCCGTAGCGTTTCGCGAAGGACGGGTCCCGGGTCATGATCAAAATTCCCCCTGACGAAGGAGGGGCTGGCTCATAGGCCTTACCTCCTCGATTTCGTCTCTCAAATGAAGGCGGCGTTCGCGATTCTGTTGCTCGCATCGATTTCTATATTCCTGATCTTACGATCATGCAGAGAAGCCGGAGTTGCAGTGGCAGCCGACATTTCGAATTCGATCCCGAAATGCAGATAAATCGGTAGGAGATTGGATATGGCTCGCTGCTCGAATTTCCGTATTCCCCCCTCCGCCATCCGACGCTAGTTTCCCGCAGTGCGCATCCTCTCCATCGACCCAGCTGTCCGGAATACCGGATACGCCATCGTGGAAGGCGATGCCCGGAGCCAGAAGTCACTCGACTTCGGCGTGATCTCCATCCCGCAAAAACTCACGCAATCCAAGGCACTCGCCGCCATCTCCTCCACCCTCGGAAACCTCATCAAGAAATGGGAACCCGATGAAGTCGCCGTGGAAGGCATCATCTACGTCCAATCCCATCGCACTGCCATCTCCATGGGTGCCGCCCGGGGCGCCGCCCTCATCGCTGCCGCCTCCCACGGACTCCGCGTCTTCGAATATGCTCCCACCAAGGTAAAGCAAGCTGTGGTCGGCAAAGGCACCGCTGATAAAAAGCAAGTCGCCTTCATGGTCCGCGCCCTCTTCGGTCTCGCCGAAACACCGCCCCACGACGCCGCCGACGCCCTCGCCATCGGCCTCGCCCACCTCTTCTCCAGTGACCCCAACAACCAGAAAGCCATTCCCCGCAAAGAGATCTGACCGTAGCTGCTGCATCCTGCGGCAGGCCGTTCCAGCGGCGTCCCGCCGGTGCCCCCTCAGGCAACCATTCACGGACAACAGTCCACCGCGAAAACAATGCTCCTCAACGTCCAACATCTCGGAACCCTCACCTACGAAGAGGCCTTCGCCAAACAACAGGCGCAGGTCGACCGCCTCCTCGACGGATCTTCCAACCCCACCCTCTTCCTCCTCGAACACCATCCGGTCTACACCATCGGCCGCACCCGGGACCAAACCAGTCTCCGCGAGGCCTCCCTCCTTCCGCACCCCGTCATCGAAATCAACCGCGGCGGCCAGGGCTCCTACCACGGCCCCGGCCAACTCGTCGGCTATCCCATCCTCAATCTGCGAAATCACGGCAAGGACCTCCACGCCTACCTCCGCCTCCTCGAAGAGGCTCTTATCCTCACCCTAGCCGACTACAACGTCACCGCCTCCCGTAAAGAAGGCCTGACCGGCGTCTGGGTCGGAGACCGCAAAATTGCCTCCCTCGGCGTCGGCGTCCGCAAATGGATCTCCATGCACGGATTCGCCCTCAACATCACCCCCGAGTCACTCCCGGGCTTTCAGGCCATCACCCCCTGCGGCATCGATGGAGTCTCCATGACCTGCCTCCACCAGGAAGGGGACCAATCTCCAACCGTTGCCAAAGTCGGCATCGCTAGCTCACGCCACCTCGCAAATCTCCTCGGCTACGAACTCGCATAGCCTCCCCGCTATTCGTCCTCCCCTGCCGCATCCGACTCCACATCCGGCACAGCCACAGGCTCCAAAGTGAGAGAAATCGTCAGATTCTCACTCTCCAAAATGGTCAACACCCCCGGACTCTCCCAGTCGACCGAGCGCTGACAAGTCAGCAGTGCCAGCGGCTCAGTTCCCTCTTCTCCTTTCGTCACCAGTTTCTCAGGATTCAACACCCGAACCTCCACCGCTGGTTTTAGAACCGTTGCGCTGTTCCGCTTGTAGGTCGGCGCAAGCACCTCGACGACATAATCAACTCCCTCTCCCAAAACGATCGGCACCCGGATCGCTCCGTCAGACAAGCTCCCCACAACGACGAAACTTCCGGTTCCCTTCTTCGAAGCCACGTCAACGGTCACTTTGAAATCCCGATCCACCAACTTTGGATCCAGACGAACCTCTTCCGCAAGCCCAACCGCCAATCCAGCGATCCACAGCATCACCACCAATCGTAAGTTCTTCATACCCCACCTCTACTCCATCTCCACCCCATTACACCAGAGAAACCAACATCTCCAGCCGCGCTCTTGTCAGAGGCAAAACGACGGATCTGGCGAACCCGCTTGAACCTCCGTCCCTGACTACCAACAATCATCCAAGTAACGACACGTCCCCCTAGGCCTTTCCCCAGCCACCTCCGCCGGGCGTCTCCATCACGATCCGATCGCCAGGCTGCACCTCGAAACTCGTCGTCCCCGGCAGCACCACTTCACCGCCCCCAGCCTTCACCAAGGTCTGCCGACCAGTCCCACCGTCGCCACCGCCTTCCCCTCCACGCGGCGACAGCGCTCTCCGCTGAGTCAGAAGAGAAACAGTCATCTTCTCCAAAAATTCAAATTCGCGCACAAGCCCCTCGCCACCCTTCCAGCGACCTGCCCCTCCAGATCCCTCCCGCAGTCCGAATCTCCGCACTCGCACCGGATAGCGTCGTTCCAAGATCTCGGCATCAGTAATCGCCGTGTTGCTCATGTGGACATGCGTGCCACTCATCCCGTCCCAACCTGCCCCCGCCCCCGATCCGCCTCCAATCGTCTCGTAGTAGCCGAACTCCTCTGTCCCAAAGAGAATGTTGTTCATCGTCCCCTGCCCGTTCGCTTGCAAGCCCAACGCTAACAACAAGACATCCACCACCCGCTGACTCGTCTCCACGTTCCCGCCCACCACCGCCGGACACTCCGCAAGTGCCTCCGAAAACTCTGGGTTCAATACCCCACGAGGCACGACAATCTCCACGTCCTCCAACAACCCCTCATTGAGCGGAATCGGTTCATCCACCCAGGCCCGCAACACGTAGAGTACCGCGCTCCGAACGATGGCGGGCACCGCATTCAAATTCCCCGGATGCACCGGCCCACTCCCCGCGAAATCAACTACCAACTTCCTCCCATCGCAGCGCACCTCCACCTGCACCGCCGTTCCATCATCCAACGCATCCGCGGCCGCACACACCGCCTCACCAACCCGCCCCAATCTCTCCCGCATGATCTCCGCCGCCCGTCGATACAAGGTCGCCATCTGCTTCCGCACCTCTTCCGCTCCGGACTTCCCCACCAATCGCCCCACCGCTTCTACTCCATGTCGATTGGCCGCAACCTGTGCCGCCAAATCCGCCATGTTGTCTTCCACGCACCGACTCGGATGCGCCGCCGCGTAAAAATGAGACTCCAAGTCCTCAAACCTGCTCTGCCCTCCCTCGAACAAAAGCATCGGCGGAATCACGACCCCCTCTTCCTCCAAACACCCCGCCGACGCAGGCATCGATCCCGGGGCCAAACCCCCGATCTCCGCGTGATGCGCCCGGTTCGCCACATAGCCGATGACCTGCGACTCCGAAAACACCGGACTGATCACCGTCACGTCCGGCAAATGCGATCCGCCGAATCCCGGATGATTCACCACCACCATGTCTCCCTCTGCCCATTCCCGCCCCTCCGAAACCATCCGCACACACACGCCCAAGGCCCCCAAATGCACCGGAATGTGTGGCGCATTCACCACCAGACGCCCGTCGGCATCCAACAAAGCACACGAAAAATCCAAGCGCTCCTTGATATTCGTCGACAACGCCATCCGCTGCAACAAGGCGCCCATTTCCTCAACCACACTCTCAAATCGCGCCCGGAACAACTCCGCCCCGACCTCGGGGGCAAGCGGAACAGAAACGGCCGTTCCAGCCGCATCCTTCACCAACAGCAAACTTCCCCGACTCCCCTCAGCCCGCGACCAACCCGAGTCGATGACACAAGTTCGATAATCATCCTGCAGCACTTCCCGCTCGGCACAAGCCGTGCTGCTCACCCGAAACTCTTCACTCTCGAGCCCACTGAGCGACTCGGATGCCAACACCCGCAAGGCCACCAACTCAATCGCCCGACTCTCCGGAATCGGATAGCCGTAGAGCTTCTCATACCGCTCCCCGAACGCCAGGCACACTCTCCGCAATCCAGGTCGACAATCATACTCGATCTCAATTCCCGCATCCTGCCCAACAAGGCGCAGCTCCACAAACCACCTGGAAACCTCCCCCTCTTCCCCCAGCGACTCCCGGGCCTCGGCCTCCAACTCCTCAAAGCCCGCCCCAAAGCTCGTGCTACATTCCTCCAGCCCGCACAGCATTTGCCGCGTCGCCATGGACTCCTTCGCCGAACGATGCAGTCCCCATGCACTCAACAACCCCGCATCCCCCGGCACCAGAATCTCCCTCACCCCGAGTTTCTCCGCCACCGCACAGGCATGCTGCGGACCCGCACCACCAAATGCTACCAGCATATACTCCGAAGGATCATAGCCCTCCCGCACCGACACTCGCCGAATCGCATCTGCCATTCGCTCGACCGCAATCTCCCGCAACCCCTCTAACAGAACGCCATCCTCCGGAGCCTCATGTCCCTCACCCTCCATCTCTTTTTTTAATCGATCAAAAGCCTTCTCCGCGGACCCTCGATCCAACGGAATCCCCGCCTTGTCGGGATCCATGCAGCCCAACAACAGGTTCACATCCGTGATCGTCAGTGGCCCGCCTCGCCCGTAGCAAGCCGGCCCTGGTTCCGCTCCCGCACTTTCCGGCCCCACGGTCAGGCCTCCGTTCCTCCACTGGCAAATCGATCCTCCTCCCGCCGCGACGGTTTCAATTCGCACCGCGGGAGCCAACACCCGAACATTTCCGATCACCTGCTCATAGCGAAATCCGGGAGCACCATCCACCCGGGCCACATCCGTGCTCGTCCCTCCCATATCAAACGCAAGCACCCGGTGCCTCCCCACCGCACTCGCCGCTGCCAACGCACCACGCACCCCTGCTGCCGGCCCGCTCAAAAGACTGTCAATCGGTCGATACGTTCCGGCAGGCTTCAAAAATCCCGCGCTCGTCATCAACTCCAACTCCACGTCCGCTAAAGCTCCCGTAACCCTCGAGATGAACCGCTCCATCACCGGCTCCAAATACGCATTCGCCACCGCCGTCTCCACTCTCGGCAACAGTCGAACACTGTCACTCAATTCATGAGACAAGGACAGGTAACGCACCCCCGCCTCCACCAACACCTCCCGCACCCGATCCTCATGATCGGGGTTCGCATAGGCATTCAACAATGCCACTGCCACAACCGAAACCCCCTCTTCCGCCAATTCCGCAGCAACCATCGCCAACCCTTCCTCATCCAAATCCTCCACCACCAGCCCGTCCGCCCCGATCCGCCCCTTCACACCGTAAACCTTGCGGAATACCGGTTCGGGGTTCTCCTGCCGCAGTGCAAACAACTCCGAACGCCGCTGGTCCCGAACTCTCAGCAAGTCTTCAAAACCCTCCGTCACCAACAGGACTCCTTCCGCTCCCGTCCTCTCCAACAATGCATTCGTCCCCCGTGTCGTCGCAAGCCTGAACTGCAATCGCGGGAAGTCCTCGGCAACTGCCGTTCCGGTCAACATCCGTGCCGCCAATACCGGGGCCTCCTCCCCGGTCGACAGCTCCACCACATCACCCACTGCGAGGCCATGCTCCCGATCACATTGCAACAAACGCTCCTCCTGCAGCCAAGCAACCACCTCGGCACCACCGCTCAATCGGAAGCCCTTGAGCAAACCATCCCTCGCCCCAAAATCTCCCGACAGGCGCAGCGATCGCCCATCCGGACACTCCTCAATCGTGCCACGCAAAACCCCCGACGACAGAACCTTGCAACGTCTCTCCCGACCCGCCGAATCCAGGGCCCATCCGTCCGTAAACGTCCCCCCGGTATCCACCCGCACCAACCACCCGTCCCTGTCCGGAACGCCGGCCGCGTCACCTAAGACACCATGATTTCCTGCTCCGGACATGCTTCCCGTGCGATGCGTTTCACGACCTCCTCCACCCTCGCACAAAGATCATCTTCCTCCCGGGGATAGCATGCTGTCAATCGCTCCACGGTCCCCGGCGCAATCCGTCATCAGCAACTCATCCACCGCAATGTCGACCGG
>JAPKDA010000114.1 GCA_028822695.1 Akkermansiaceae bacterium | reverse complement strand
GCTGAACTCATTCCGTGTTGTTTGTTGTTTGTTAGAGAGGCGGGAATTCTGACCAACTTGTCACGCAACTCAAGCCCATCGTTTGCCGAGTTTTGCCAAGTTTCCCGGTGATATTTGCCAAGTCTTTCACAAAACAACAAAAAACCCGCTCCGGCACGAAGCCGAAGCGGGTGGAAATCTGAAAAATCGCCCTACTTCGAGGAAGACACGTAGCTGGCCTGGCTGACGCCCTTGCCAACTTTCGCCTTCGGCCCGATCCAGCTCATCATGCTGCGGAGCTTCGCGCCGATCTTCTCGATCGGGTGCTTGGCCTCGGCCTTGCGGATTGCATTGAAGTTCTTACAGCCGCTCTCCCACTCGCTCACCCACTCTTTAGTGAACTTGCCAGCCTCAATGGCCTTGAGCTGCTTCTGCATGCGCTTCTTCACGGAAGCATCGATGATCTTCGGTCCAACGGTCACGTCGCCATACTCAGCGGTGTCGGAAATCGAGAACCGCATTCCAGCCACACCAGACTCAACCATGAGGTCCACGATGAGCTTCAGCTCGTGCAAACATTCGAAGTAAGCCATCTCAGGCTGGTAACCGGCTTCCACGAGGGTTTCGTAGCCGGCTTTCACCAGTGCCGAAGCACCACCACAAAGCACACACTGCTCACCGAAGAGGTCGGTCACCGTCTCTTCGCGGAAGTTGGTCTCGAACACACCTGCGCGGGTGCCGCCGATTCCCTTCGACCAAGCAAGCGCGGTCTTGAGCGCCTTGCTGGTTGAGTCCTGATGCACTGCAACAAGCGTCGGCACTCCTTTGCCTTCCACAAACTGGCTGCGGACAGTGTGACCAGGGCCCTTCGGAGCGACCATGATGATGTCCACACCTTCGGGAATTTGGATCAGCTCAAAGTGAACGGCGAGGCCGTGGGAGAAGAGAACCGTCTTGCCCTTGGTCAGATTCGGGAGGACGTCCTTTTCCCAAACGGAAGGAATGACCGTGTCGGGCACTGCAATGAAGATCACGTCAGCGTGCTTCACTGCATCCGCGGTGTCCATGACCTTGAAGCCGAGCTTCTTGGCGACAGCGCGGGACTTGGATTTGGCGTAGAGCCCAACGGTCACGTCGCAACCGCTGTCCTTGAGATTGAGCGCGTGGGCGTGTCCCTGCGATCCGAATCCGATGACCGCCAGCTTCTTACGCTTGATCACATTCAGGTTCGCATCCTTGTTGGTGTAAATTTTAGTGGCCATATCTATCGTGGTTGTTTTCCGATTTTTCTCGGGCCGCGGAGACTGCGCCAGAGGCTCCGGGCCGTCAATGCTGGAGATTCGGGGGAAACACCTATTTTCACAGTCTCCACAGCCCGCATTTGCCGCCCCAGCCCCCGCAAACCTCCCGAATCCAAGACCCAGCCTTCCCTAGGAGCCGTAGATCACGACAGGCCCCACCCCGCCACCCTGCACACTCCGCAGCTTCGCCACCGCCTTCTTCACCGCTTCCACCGCCTGATCCACCTCCTCCCGGGTCGTCAAAATCGAGAGCGAAATCCGCAGGCTGCTCTTGGCTCGATCATCCGAGAACCCCATCGCCTTCTGCACGTGACTGGGCTGCTGTTTCCCCGTCATGCAGGCACTCCCCGCCGAACATTGCACCCCCGCCTCATCCAGCAAAATCAACAAGCCCGCCGCCTCGCAGCTCTCAAAGGACGCATGCACGATATTCCCCGCCCGGTGTTCACGGGAACCGTTGAGTAGGACACCCTGAATCTCCTCCACCAGACGATCCTCAAAGTGATCCCGCAAACGCCGCATCTCCACGTGGCCATCCTTCTCCAATCCCTCCCGCATCATCGCCGCCGCTTTTCCAAGCCCCACAATCGAGGCGACATTCTCCGTCCCGCTCCTGCGCCCGCCTTCCTGCCCCCCGCCCCGCATCATCGGCTCAAAGCGAACTCCTTCTCTGACATACAGCGCACCCACCCCCTTCGGCGCATGAAATTTGTGCCCACTAATCGAGAGAAAATCGACCGGCACCTCTCTTACATCCAAAGGCACTTTTCCCACCGCCTGAATCGCATCAGTGTGAAATCCCCAACCCGCGTCCTTCACCACCGCACAAGCTTCCCCCATCGGCTGCACCACACCCGTCTCGTTGTTCGTCCACATCACCGAGGCAAAACCCGGACGCGCTTCATCCACCAACTCCGCAAACTCGTCCATCCGCATCCGCCCCAATTCGTCCACCCCACATCGCGCCACTTCAAACCCCACCGCCTCCATCGCCTCACAGGGCCGCAACACCGCGCTGTGCTCGATCACACTGGTCACCACCCGCGACTCCTTCCGACCCACCACCCGGGCCAGCGACTTCAGAGCCATGTTGTTCGATTCCGTGCCACAGCCCGTAAACACAATCTCCCCCGGATCCGCTCCAATCAACGCCGCAACCTCCTCCCGGGCCGTCTCCATGGCCTGCTTCACATACTTCCCGGCCCGATACCCGCTCGAGGGATTGTGGCAATGGTCCGTGAAGAACGGCAGCATCGCCTCCAGCACCACCGGATGGATCTGCGTGGTCGCGTTGGAGTCGAGATAGATCACCCCACCATCCTAACGCCTCAATCCGCTCCCGCAAGGGCAGGAACATCGTAATCGCTACCTCCTGAACCGACGCAGACAGAGCCCCATCCCAATCAACACCATCAACAAGGACGAAGGCTCCGGCATCACCGACACCAGATCGAAGCGCTCATAAACAGTTTGCAGAGAAGCTTCTCCATGCGCTGTCCCAGAAGCAAACCACTACCCGCCCAACCCATATCTCAGACCGTCTCCAAAAAAGAGTTGGTATCAGTCCGCAGAAACCGAAGCCCGGAACGCTTACCGGAACTGACAGAGATCCAACCCGCCCAAGGCTTCACCAAAAGCGGGAACATCCCTCCCTCCCCCTCAAGCCAAGCTACTGCAATGCTTATACAGGTTCAGGCCTGACATTGCCCAAGCGGGCAACCAACTCACGGGTCTCCCGACGCCATTCGGCAATCACCTTCTTCGAGACCTCTACCTTCTCAGATATTGCCTGATCAAACTCGTGGTAGTTCTCCGAAAGCTGCTCCAAGATCTCCTTGATCGACTCCCGCGCCCGTTCGCAAACCGTCTCGCCCGACTCCAGACCTGCCAACTTCACGTCCGCCTTCCGCCGAGCCTCCGCCATTTCTGCCAACAGGACCCGACTGGGCGGCACCCGGCGCAGACTCGAAGCCAAACCAACCTTCTGAAGCAACCAGATCGACCACTTCGTGGGATCAAAACACCAGGTCTTCACACCGTTCCGGTAGTCGTGCTGAAACTCATGATGGAAGTTGTGGTAGCCCTCACCAAAGGTGAAGAAGGCCATCACCGTGCTGTCCCGAGCACTGCACTTGGTTGAGTAAGGCTGGTCGCCCACAGTGTGACAGAGGGAATTAATGAAGAATGTGCTCTGCTGCACCAAAAAGACCCGCAAAGCACCAACCACGAGCAAACCAGCCAAGGCTCCCACCCATCCGTTGGAAATAAAGCCGATCGCCGTCGGAAGAAGAAGCCCCACCCCAACGGCCAACAATTTGTCCCAGCGATACTGCCACATCACCAACTTGTCCTTACGTAAATCCGCCACGTTATCCAGAGGCGGCACCGGGTTCACCTTGAACAGGATCCAACCCATGTGAGCCCACCAAAACCCCTTGGAAATGTCATACGGATCGTCGTCATCATCCGTGTGCTTGTGATGGCGACGGTGATCGGACACCCAGCTCAACGCGGAATTCTCAAACGCACAGGCACCAAAGACCAAGGTCGCAAGTCGCACCGGCCACTTCGCCTTGAACGACAAGTGCGAAAACAGGCGGTGATACCCCAAGGTAATGCTCAACCCTGTGGCGAGGACGTAGAAGACGAAGAGACTTCCCATCAACCAATCCAATCCGAAATTCCACAGATAGATTGGCGCTCCGATCACGGCGATGGCGGAGATGAAAAAGAGAAAGATGGAGTTGACCCAATCAACCCGGTCGAAGGCAATCCTGTCGTTCATGTATGTAGTGTGGTGGCGGTCACTTGGAAGGCAGATCCAAGCGTCCCGTTGGGCCGAGTCTACGACAATGCCCCCGCCTCGGCTACCCCAAATATTGATCTCCAGATCGGGAATGGGCCACTTGCCCGTGGAACACCCGGCGCACCACACGGGGCCACAACCGGCATCTCCACAATTTTCCCGAACGACTTGAATATCAGCTTACGCTGAATTCGGGAAAATTCGAACTCCCGATGCCCCACACCACCCCCTTCATCCCTGTCGTCGACAAGCTCCCAACCTTCTGGAGGCGGTCCGTGGTGCCGTCACTCCAGCGGGGGAGATCAACCCGTCGATCCGACTATGGCTCGCCTAGCAATTCATCGATAAACACTCGGATAGTTTCGACTTTGCCTCGACTTTGCGACATCATTTTGTCTGAGTCTCGATCAGAGCACCCCTAACTCTCCACTCCCACGGAACCAAGTCATTGCCTGAAGACAATTCCATACACGATTTCGACCTCCGACGGCGATCATGGGCGGATGCTGACCTGCACGAGGATGACAATCCCGACCGCCCCCGGATCCTCGTCGTCACTCCCGAAATCACCTATCTCCCCGACGGCATGGGAAACTTGTCCCAGCGCATGTGCGCCAAAGCCGGCGGCCTCGCCGATGTCTCCGCCTCCCTCGTCAAGGCTCTCTACGATCAAGGTGCCGACGTCCATGTGGCCCTGCCAAACTACCGGCGCATGTTCGACCTCGACGCGAAAAACGTCTTCGAACTCGAATACGAAAAAGTCAGCCGCACCCTGCCGGAACAACGCATTCACCTCGCCGAGGATCGCGTCTTCTACCACCGCTCCAGCGTCTATGCCTCGGAGAACCATCTCCTCGCCCTCGCCTTCCAGCGGGAAGTCATCAATCACACCATCCCCCAGGTCCGACCACACCTGATCCACTGCAACGACTGGATGACCGGACTCATCCCCGCCGTCGCCCGCCGCCACGGCATCCCCTCTCTCTTTACGCTCCACAACATTCACACCGAGAAACTCACCCTCGCCCACATCGAGGACCGTGGCATCGACGCCGCAGATTTCTGGCAACACCTCTACTTCGGCCGGCCCCCGGGGTCCTACGAAGAAACCCGCGAGTCAAACCCCACCGACCTGCTCACCAGCGGCATCTTCGCTGCCGACTACGTCAACAGCGTCAGCCCCACCTTCCTCCACGAGATCATCGAGGGACATCACGAGTTCGTCCCCGGCCACATCCGGCACGAGCTCTGGGCCAAGGAAAGCTCCGGATGTGCCTCCGGGATCCTCAACGCCCCCGACGCCATCTTCGACCCGGAAACCGATCCCTACCTCCCCCACCACTTCAACAGCAAGACCCACGCAGAAGGCAAACGACAGAACAAGGTCGCCTTCCAAGCGAGGGTCGGTCTCGACGTTAATCCGGACGCCCCGCTCTTCTACTGGCCCTCCCGCCTCGACCCCGTTCAGAAGGGCTGCCAACTCCTCACCGATATCCTCTATCAACTGATCGCTGACTACTCCGACGAACAACTGCAAATCGTGGTCGTCGCCAACGGAGCATTCCAACCTCACTTCCAAAATATCGTCGATATGCACGGGATCGCCAACCGCGTCGCCGTGGCCGATTTCAGCGAAGATCTCTCCCACCAGGCCTACGCCGGATCGGATTTCATCTTCATGCCGTCCCTCTTCGAGCCTTGCGGACTCCCCCAGATGGTCAGCCCGAAATATGGAACCCTCACCGTCGCCCACGATACCGGCGGCCTCCACGACACCGTCGACGCCCTCGATCCAGAAGCCCAAACCGGCAACGGCTTTCTCTTTAGCAACTTCGACGCAAGCGGCCTTCGCTGGGCTTGCGACGAGGCGATGAAGTTCTACCGCCTTCCCGCCAAGATCCGACAAAGCAACCTGTCCCGGATCATGGTGGAGTCTCAGGAGCGCTTCAACCACACCACCACCGCCTCGGACTACATCAAACTCTACGAGAAGATGCTCCAGCGGCCCGTTACCCGGAGCTGATCAGCCCTCTCCGGGCCCCCTCCCACCGCCAACGCGTTTACCCCCGAAAATCTCCTCGGCCTCCAAACCGAATCCACCATTTCCTGCTGCTCGCACGGCGGCTGTGGATGTCAATCCGCTCACTCTCCTTGATGGCAGCTGCTGTTCACCCCAATGGTCGCATGAATCGGCCCTCATGACTGAAAGTCCGGAGCAAGCTCCGGACTTTCAGTATCCACAGCGAACGAGCCCCCCTTTCGCTTTTGACGTCCCCGTCATCCTCGTTGATGCTCCGTCCGGGCAAAAGAACCCAACTCATCATGTCTGACCACCGAGTGACACTCAACTGGAACCGCAACGGCCACACCTTCGGCTACAAGGAATACTCCCGCGACCACGCCCTCGACTTCGGTCACGGAGTCGCCATTCAAGCCTCAGCCGCCGCAGAGTACCTCGGCACGGCCGAACTCCCGGATCCAGAACAAGCTTACGTAGGCTCCCTCTCCAGCTGCCACATGCTCACCTTCCTCGCCTTCTGCTCCCTCCAAAAGCTCACCTTGGAAAGCTACACCGACGAGGCCCTTGGATTCCTCGAAAAGGGCGAAAACGGCAAACCAGTCCTCGCCCGGGTGGAATTGCATCCCAAAACGACCTTCGCCGAAGGAATCGAGGTCTCCCCGGAGAAACTCGCCGAACTCCACCATCAGGCCCACCAGGAATGCTTCCTCGCCAACTCCGTGAAAACGGAAATCAGCACGATCCTCTGATTCTAACCTAACTAACTGATTCTAAACATCAAGCACACCACAGGACACCGGTTCTCCAACTTAAATAATCAGCTTTAAAAAAAGTTCGGA
>JAPKDA010000113.1 GCA_028822695.1 Akkermansiaceae bacterium | reverse complement strand
ACATCGACGCCGCCTGCGGCCAACTCCGCCTCAAACAAGAAAAGGCCGAAAAGTAACCCCCCGGAGCCGCGACATTCCTGTCGCTGCCTCACAGAACCCCTCAGCTCCCCCTTTTGGACTGCGGTGGCAGAGTGAGGAACGAACGGCGACACCGCTTTCGGGAGGAGCCCCCGCCTCTTCTCCCCACCCCCGCTCCTCAAACACCCCGATCACCACCCTTCCGCTCGTAGCCTCGACGACTCCCGGGTCCGCCCCCAACCCCCGCTCCCCATTCAATATTCGACGTTCAGTCCCGCAGCTGCCGGCTCCAGCCTTCTCCCCACCAGTTCTCCCGACCTTCGACCTTCCACCGCCTCCCCCAATTCTGCTACCCCTCCCCTATGTCCTTCCGCCTCCTTCTCATCTTCATCGCCCTCCCCTTCACTCTCCTCGCCCAGGACGACGAAAAACCCGCCGCCGTGGAACCCGGCCCCGAATTCCGCAAGTTCACCTCCAAGAGCGGCAAGGTCCTCGTCGCCAAAGTCGTCAACCGCATCGACGACGAAACCTTCACCATGGAAACTCCCGAGGGCAAAGCCTACAAAATGTCGGTCAATTCCTTCATCAAGTCCGATGCCATGTGGCTCGACTTCTGGGAACCCGAATTCGCCGTCGACCTCTCCACCCTCGAAACCGACGACGCCCTCGAAAAAATGGGCTTCACCGCAGTCTCCATCCGCAACCCCGAGATCGGCATGATCGTCGAAGTCAAAATCGGCGAAGCCAACCTCAAACTCCTCCTCAATCCGAGCGCGAAACACACCATCCTCGACGTCGAATCCGCCGACCGCGCCCGGATCAAGATCACCGACTCCTCCACCGCCTTCAACACCAGCGACGGCAAACAACAAAAGGCCAAGCAAAGTCCCAACGCCACCTTCCAATTCGGCGACGCCAAAGAAGTCACCGCCACCGTCCTCGTCATCGACCTCTCCCTCATCGGCGGAGCTAAGATCCAAAAAGAAGCCGACGGCATCCTCGGCGCCGACCTCCTCCCCCAATTCAACGCCCTCGTCGACTACTCCGCCAAAATCCTCTACGTCAAACCGTAGCCAGCGAAGTAAAGACAGGGACCGATCTCCGAGCGGTCCGGCGGTTAAAACCTCCCGCCCCCCTGGGGCCGCGGATCTTCAGTCCGCCCCGAAGCCCATCAGCTCCCCAACGTGGCGTGACCGTCTCGGTCACAAGCCCCGCAACCCCAGCTCCTCATTCAATATTCGGCGCTCATCGCTCGTTGTTCGGCGCTCTCCTTCTTCCCTTGGAAATTGGAGATTCCTTGTTCGACATTGAGTGTCCCTTCTCAACTCACCTCCAACCCCTCCCCATCCCCAACCATCTCCCTCAACCGCGGCCAACCCTCCAACTCCGGATCCTCCCTCAACAACCCTTCCGCCAAGTCCCGCGCTTCCCGAATCAGCGCCGTATCCGCCAAATAATCCACAAAGCGCAAATCACTAATCCCACTCTGCGCCGTCCCCAGCACCTCCCCCGGCCCACGCAACCGCAGATCTTCCTCCGCGATCTTGAACCCATCCAGAGTCCTCTCCATCACCTCCAACTTCTCCATCCCCTCCGAACTCTTCCCGTCCGTCAGCAAAATACAATAGCTCTTGAACTCCCCCCGCCCGATCCGCCCCCGCAACTGATGCAACTGTGCGAGCCCGAACCGCTCCGCATTGTGCACGATCATCAAATTCGCATTCGGCACATCCACCCCGACCTCCACCACCGTCGTCGCCACCAACACCTGCACCTCATTTCCACGAAACTGCGCCATCACCCGATCCTTCTCCTCCGGCGGCATCTTCCCGTGCAACAGCCCAACTTCATACCCCTTCAAACGCTTCACCCACTTCTCATGCTCCACCGTCGCTGACTGCGCCTTCACCGACCCACTCTCCTCCACCAACGGATACACCAAATACGCCTGCCTCCCCTCCGTGAGCTGCTCCTTCACAAACTTCCCCACCTCGCTCACCTTCGGTTTCACCCGCAACGCCGTCACAATCTTCCCGCGCCCCGCCGGCAACTCATCCAGCACCGACACATCCAGATCCCCGTAAATCGTCAGCGTCAGCGTCCGCGGAATCGGCGTCGCCGTCATCACCAACACATCCGGCATCACCCCCTGCCGAATCAATCGCCCCCGCTGCGACACGCCAAACTTGTGCTGCTCATCGATCACCACCAACCCAAGATTCTCAAACGCAACATTATCGTAAATCAGCGCATGCGTCCCGATCACAATCTGCGGCGCCCCCTCCAACTCCAACGTCCCGCTCTCCTGCTTTGCCCCGGTGATCAACGCCACCCGCACCCCCAACGGCTCCAGCCATTTCCGAAACGTCAAATAGTGCTGCTCCGCCAAAATTTGCGTCGGCGCCATCAACGCCGCCTGCGCACCGGACTCCACCGCCAGCAGCATCGCACACATCGCCACGAAGGTCTTTCCACTCCCCACGTCCCCCTGCAGCAATCGATTCATCGGCCGTGGATCCCGCATGTCCGCCACCACTTCCTTCACACTCCGCTTCTGCGCCCCGGTCAAATCAAAGGGCAGACTCTCATAAAACTCCTTCAACAGCGCCGTCTTCTGACCCTGCGACCGCCCACTCTGATCCCGAAATTTCTTCCGCCGCCACAATACATTCACCTGCAGAATGAAGAACTCCTCCCGCGCAAACTCCCGCCGCGCCGCCTCCGTCGCCTCCATCGATTCCGGAAAATGCACCGCCCATAACGCTGCCTTCCGATCCTGCCCCGGCACCAACTCATAAACCGGCGCCACCGAGGCCCCATCCAAATTCTCCAAACACCGATACACCAACTCCCGCAACCTCCGCTGCGGAATCCCCGAAACATTTCGATACACCGGCACGATCCGCTCCAAGTGCAACAGGTTTCGCTCACCCTCCTTCACCACCTCAAACTCCGGATGATCAATGATCAATCGCCCCCCGGCCTCCTTCGGCTTCCCATAGAGAATCACCTCATGCCCCGCCGCCACCATCCGATGCAAAAACGGCATGTTGAACCACCGACACACGATCGTGTTCGTCGACAAAATGTTCCCACCCTGCTCCTCCACCACGATCTCATAAAACGACCGCTTCCCACCCAACCTCTTCTTAATCGAATCAATCACCATCCCTCGCAAACACACCGCCCCACCTCCCGCCGCCGCCGGAAACGCATCAAAGTGCCGCCGATCCTCATAGCGCCGCGGAAACCAATCCAACAAATCCCCCACCATCCGCATCCCCACCGCATTCAACGACTCCTCATCCTTCGCCGGAACCCCCTCCAGCGCAGCCCACTCATCCGTTGATTTCCAATGATTCTCCATCGCCTAGCTCCTCTTAGTTAAACCATGCCCTGAAGATTTTTCCATCCGCAGATTACGCAAATTTTCGCCGATTTCAGAAACCCCATCCCTCATCCATCTGCGAATCTGTGGATCGATTCTTCATCAGCCTCCTACTTCGTCGCCCGGATCTCCCGCACCGTCAACTGCAGCGTCGTCCGGCCCCGGAACACATTCCGATCGATGTGAAACGCCACATCCCACGGCGGATCCGGCAACTCATGTTCACCTCCTCCAAAGAAAATCGCGTCCCGCTCCGCCATGTCCTGCCGCAGGAACAACTTCAGATGCTTGTTCTTCAAATGCCGCGGCGCCTCCGTCAGCCACACATCCTTCGACATGAACAACGGCTGCGGATTGCTGTGCCCGAACGGATGCAACAACTCGTAGCTATCCAAAAATCCCAAACTCAAATCCGCAAACGGCACCACCGCATCAATCTTCAACCGCGCCTTCCGCTGATCCTCCGTCGAGTTCTCCAACACGTGCTTCTGAAAGTTCTTCCGGAACGAATCCATGCACTCCTCCCGAATACTGATCCCCGCCGCCATGTGGTGACCACCACCCACCACCAAATCATCACGACACGCCCCGATCACCTCCACCAACGAAACCCCCTCAATACTCCGCCCACTCCCCTTCCCCAAACCATCATCATCAATCGCCACCACAAAAGTCGGCTTGTGATAAGCCCGCATCAACCGCGACGCCACAATCCCCACCACCCCCGGATGCCATCCCCGCGACCCCACCAGGAAAGCCGGATCCTTCTCCGGATCATGATGCTTCAGCAACTGCTCCATCGCCTCTCCAAACATCTCCAACTCGGTCTTCTGCCGCTTCCGATTGTAATCATCCAATTGCTCAGCCAACGGTCTTGCAGCTTCCGCACTCTCCGCCAGCAACACCGCCAAAGCATCCTGCGGCGCATCCATCCGCCCCGCCGCATTGATCCGTGGCCCGATCCGGAACCCTACATCCGCACTCGTCGCCAGACCATTCATCCCCGTCACCTCCATCAAAGCCCGCAACCCATGATTGCTCGTCTGCGGCAATCGCCGCAGACCATGCCGCACCAAACACCGGTTCTCATCCACCAACGGCACAATATCCGCGATCGTCCCCACCGCCACCAGATCCAGCAACTCCTTCAAATCAAACCCGGCTACCGGCCGCGTCTTCAGAAGCGCATGCGCCACCTTGAACACCACCCCCGCCGTGCAAAGATACCCGTAATCATTCCCCAACTTCGGATTTACCACCGCCACCCCCGGCGGCCGATCCTTCCCCCCGAGCTCATGGTGATCCGCCACGATCACATCGATCCCATCCGCCTGCAGCTTCGCGATCTCGTCCTTTGACGCCGTCCCGCAATCCACCGTAATCAACAACGACGGCCGCTCCCCTTCCGCCATAAGCCGCTCGATCGCCGCATCACTCAACCCGTAACCTTCCCCCCCACGCACCGGAATAAACGGCCGCGCCGTCACCCCATACAGCCCGAGCACCTGCCGCATGATCGTGATCGAAGTGATTCCATCCACATCATAGTCGCCAAAAATACAAATCACCTCCCCCGCATCCACCGCCCGAAAAATTCGCTCCAC
The DNA here is from genome assembly GCA_028822695.1 of Akkermansiaceae bacterium. GTDB lineage: Bacteria > Verrucomicrobiota > Verrucomicrobiia > Verrucomicrobiales > Akkermansiaceae > JAPKDA01. The sequence continues at coordinate 2,011 of JAPKDA010000113.1, read as the reverse complement.
GGCCTTATCCATCTCCGGCAGCGCAAACGGATCACCCAGATCCTTCAACTTCGGCTTCAAAAACCCCTCCACCTCCTCCTGCGTCGAATACCCCCGCTGCGCCAGCAACAACCGCAAAATCCTCGGTAAGCCCCCGACCGCATCGTCCTCCCTGAAACCCTCCGGGGTCTCTTTCACGATCCATTCCGTCTCCTGCCTGCTTCCTCCCATCCTTCTCCGCCACTCTAGGCAGACATTCCCCCCCCCTCAAGAAGCGAAAGCCAAACCGTGGCATGACCTGCCTGCCCTTTGTCGCGTTTCGCGAAGGATGGATCCCGGTCACTGGCCTCCCCCCCCTGGGACCGCCGATCTTCAGCCTGCCGGTCATAGCCCTTGGCGACGACTGGTCCGCCCCCAATCCCAGCTCCCCGTCCAACTCCCATTCCCCTCTCCTCCCCAAGCATTCGACCTGCGACATTCGACTTTAGACCTTCCCCCGCGTCAGCTAGCCCCCAACGGATCCACCAACAACCGCTCCTCCGCCCAGCCCCCCGGCGGACGACTCGGCGGAGTCGCAATCCGATCCACTATCCGATCCCACACCTCCTGACCCTTCAAAATCTCGATCTCAATCCGCAAAAAATAGATATCCACATCCATCTCACTCGGCTCCGGAAACCGCACCGCATCCTTCTCCGTCGTCACGATCAAATCGATGTCCCGCTGCACACATCGCCCCATGAACCGATCCACATCCTTCTTCGAAAACGCATGATGATCCGAAAAGGTCCGATGAAACTCCACATTCGCCCCGAGCTTCTTCAACAGCCCCTCAAAACTCTCCGGCACCGCAATCCCGCTGATCGCCGCCACATACTTGTCCTGCAGACTATCCAACGCCAGACGCCCATCCCCGAAGACTCGCTCCAAATACTTTGGCCCATGCGTCGTCTCGATCACCTCCGCCGTCGGATTGTACTTCCGCATCTTCGCCAACAACGCCTCATCCGTCGGCCCCTGGCACTTCGTCACAATAATATGACTGGCCCGGCACAAATTCCGCATCGGCTCCCGCAGCGTCCCCCGCGGCAACAAAGCCCTCGTCCCGAATGGCGAGCTCTGATCCACCAGCACGATGTCCAGCTCATGATCCAGCCGCAAATACTGTAACCCGTCATCCAGCACCAAGGTATCCGCCCCCAACTCACTCACCGCAAATCGCCCCCCGTTCACCCGGTCCTTGTCCACAATCACCGACACCCCCGGCAAATTTTTCGCCAACATGAACGGCTCATCCCCCGCATGACTCGCACCCAACAACACCCGCGACCCATCACTCACGATCTTCGGCAAATCCTCACGTTCCTCCTCACTCCAATCGCTCCACTCCTGCAGCTCCGTCAGCGGTTTACTCTTGTAGCCCCGGCTCAACACCGCCACATGCCGCCCTCGGTCCCGCAAAGTCCGCGATAACAACTCCACCACCGGCGTCTTCCCCGTCCCCCCCACCGTCAGGTTCCCCACACTGATCGTCATCGTCCCCAGATTACTCTGCTCGAACCAGTGCTGACGAAACCCCTTCAGCCGGAACTTGATCAAAAACCAATAAATGAAGGACAGCCCCCGCAGAAAGATCCGCGCCAACGCCGCCATCGGCCCACGGGCCCTCCCGAAAATCACATCCGCTCCCCACTTTTCCAGTTCATCACCCGTTCCTCCCATCGGCCCCCAGCATCCCCCACCAACCCAAAACATTCAACGCTCAATCCCACCCCGTGGCGTGACCGTCCCAGTCATGATCAAAATCCCTCCGGCCCCAGCCGCACTTCCCCTCCCCAGCCCCCCATTCAATATTCGACGTTCTCCGTTCGATGTTCGGTGTTCCTCCCCTCTCCCTCCCCAAACCCCGGCAGGGGCGACAGAAGCCCCCGCCGTCCCTTCACCTACCCCGACCCTCCTTCACCCTCCGGAGTTCATTCCCCTCTGGGTTCCGAGTTCCGACCTTCGACCTTTCCCAACGGGAAATTTCCCT
>JAPKDA010000027.1 GCA_028822695.1 Akkermansiaceae bacterium | reverse complement strand
AAACTCGTGGTCAGCGAAGTCCAGCTCGCCATGCCGTAATCGTGGGGAGTCAGGAAGTCGGGAGCCTGTTCTGTTAGCTCAAGCGAGCAGAAAGGCGGTCAATCAACGTTCTTCGTGATTTCGGCGAGGAGGCCTTTCGATTTTTCCACTCCCGGCCCCATTGCGGATCCGGATCGGACGGCACGAGAGATGCGGCCCGCGTGGGATCACCCATCCTCAGCACCTCCGCGATTCGCATGGCCCCACTAGTGCATGCACTAGCCAGGCATCAATGCCCGCAATTCCTCCAACCCGATACGCCCCGGCATTTCCATGCTCTCCGCCACCAGATGCGCCCCCGCGAAGTCATGGCCCCTGGCCAATTCACTGGGCGTTACCACACAGCTCATTCCCGCCGCGAGCGCAGCGTGCAATCCGTGTGCGGTATCTTCCAACACCAGACAATCTGCCGGACGCACTCCACATTGCTCTGCCACGAGCAGATAAATGTCCGGCTGCGGCTTCTGGCGTTCGACATCGTCCCCCGCGCAGACCACGGCCAAAGAACCCACAAATTCCTTTCCCAATGCGGCCTCCAAAACCTCCAGCGCAGCCCACTTCACACAGGCCGAGCCGATCGCCAACGGAATGTCGTGCTCACCAATCTCCACAAACAAGCGCGCAACTCCGGGCCGCAAGGCCAAGCGATTTCCCTTCAAGTCCGCGACGATCAACGAAACATAGAGTTCGGTCTTCCGCGCATAGAGCTCGGTCTTGGTCACCTCGTATTCTTCAGCTGGGCAATCCAACCACTCGAAGATCTCTCTAAATTTCTCACCACCCATCGTCTTGAGTCGGTCGCTGTAGTCCTCCTTGCTCCACCGGCGCGCCAGCCCCAATTCCCCGAAGAGCGCATTGTAGGCTCGTCGGTGATAGTCCTCTGTCTCCAGAATGGTTCCATCCAGATCGGAAATCACAAGTTTGAGAGACATCGCTAGAGAGAGTTGGTGAGGGAATCGGAACACAGCTCCCGAAATCGGGCGAGCCGATCTTCATGGTAGGAGCGCTCTCGCGCAAGCGGTTCGATCGATTTCTCTACAGTCACCATTTGCTTGGACAACGCCGCAACCGATCGCTCCTGATGCCCAGCCGCCGCGAGGATCGCCGCCCCCATCGCGGAGTTCGGGTGCGAAGGAACCTTCAGCGTCTTCTGGAGGAAATCCGCACGCACTTGCAGCCCTAGGCCACTCTTCGCCGCCCCGCCGGTCGCATAAATCGTGTCCCCTACCACCGCACCAAGATCCACCAACAACTCCAGAACCATTGCTTCGACACAGGCCAAACCTTCGAGGCAAGCGAGGAACCCATCGACCTCGTCACCATCGGCCCTCTCCTCGAACGGCAAAAATGATCCCGAGGCAAATGGCAGCCGCTCCCCCTGACGAACCGAGGGATAGAGAATATGGTCCGTCCTCCCGCGTTTGGCAGCGGCCACTTCCAACTCATCCATCCTCCCTCCGAAACGAACACGCAAAATCTCACCACCCGCATTCGAAGCTCCACCCGGCAACCAAATGCCGTCCGGATGCTTGTGACAATAGACACGCGCCTCAGGATCGTGGAGACGAACCTCGCTCAGCCCCTTGATCACCAAAGTCGTCCCGATCGTCGTCGACCAATCCCCCGCCTCTGCCGCACCCGATGCATAGAACGCCGCATTGGAATCGGTCGCCCCAGACACCAGATCCACCTCCCCAGACAGTTGCCAACGCTTCCGGAGATCTCCCCGGAGCTGGCCAAATTTCGTCCCCGGTGCAACGACACTCGGCAATCGGACATCCGGCAAGGCACTCGACCACCGCCCACTTTCCAAATCTACCCCGGTCTTCATCGCGTTGGTGAAGTCAGTCGGCACCTCGGTCGTCCCTGCCAACCAACTATTCAAAAAGTCGGTCGCATGCAGAAAGAGAACATCCTCCGGCAAATCCATCTGCGCCTTCATCCAAAGAATTTTGGGCAGTCCAAAAGTGGGCGAACACGCGCCACCGAACACCGCAGCACAGGCCTCCGCCTCGTCCTGTGCCCGCATGTCATTGTAAAGGATCGCCATTCCGAGCGCAGATCCATCCGCGGCTACCGGCAGGACCGTTCCAGAGGTGCTGTCCACCGCCATCGCCTGCACCTCTCGACGAGCCGGATCAGCAAAGAGCTCATCCATGGCCGTCTCCAACGCTTCGATCCACTCCCGGGGATCCTGCTCCGAGGCCTGTTCGATGGTCGCGACATTGAGATTCCGCAACCCACACGCCGTCTCCGCCAAAATGCGCCCATCCTCTTCCACCAAGAGACACCGCACTCCGCCGGTGCCAAGATCAATTCCTAGAAATGCCATCGTTCAAGACACGTTCTCGCTCAGAGATTCAACTGCTTCCGCCGATACAGCTCATCCGGACGTCCTGCAATCCGCTCGATCTGCTCCCGTGCAAGATAGACCGGACCTCCCATGGCCGCCGCACCAGCAAAGATGGTTGCGGCCTTGTCCGCCATGATCGTGCAGGCGAGAACAGCATCCGCAGTTCTCCCCAGCGCAATGATCCCGTGGCTCTCCAAGAGAATCAAACGAGGCGCCTCTCCATACTTACCGATGAACTCCATCGTCCGCTCCCGGATCGAGAGCGCCAACGGTAATCCGGGATCCGAGTTCTCCACAAACACGGAGGCCCGTCCGCAACAGACGATCTCGTCGGGAAAAATCCGGCTCTCTGCAAACTCCCGCGCCCGGGGAGAACACAATATCTTGTTGGCCGCCTCCGAATGGCAATGTCCCACGAACTCCACCTCCTCCAAGGTCAGTAACCACGCATGAAACATCGTCTCGATACTCGGCTTCTTCGACTTGAGATCGATCCGACTCTCCAACAAGACCGCATCAACCTCCTCATCCGTAAACTCGCGATCCTCCAGAAGGGTAAGCACCGTCTCGGCCCTGCACCGAGTCACCTGCTGCGGCGTTAGATTGCCAAGACAAGAACCACTGGCTTTGACCCAAAATTCTGCCTCCGAAATCCGGGCCGAAGTATTCCCCTCCCCCAGAACCGCCAACTTCCGACTCTCCCTCCCAATCTCATGAGAAAGGCGAAGCAGCTCCTCCAATGGGTCTAGATTCATCGTCCGACCACCTTGAGGGGTCCAGATAAGGGTGCAAAGCCGTATTTCGTGATTTCGGAAGCTCGATAAGAGGGCCGTTCTTCCAGGCCGACGGCACACAACCTTGAAACGGATTCATGCTCCTCTCCGAGAGCGAAAGAGGGTCAGGGCTCAACCAACGTTCTTCGTGATTTCGGCGAGGAGGCCTTTCGCCTTTTTCCACTCCCGGCCCCCTTGCGGATCCGGATCGGACGGCACGAGAGATGCGGCCCGCTTGGGATCTCCCATCCTCCACACCTTCGCGATCCAGGTCACCGGCATGATCGTGCTGCGCCGGATGGAGCGACCGATGACCCGTTTGCGCCAGTCGCCCTTCGGCAAGTCCTCCAACTCGCTCTTGCGCAGCCCCGCCGCTGCCAACCCTCGCCTGAGAAGCCGCTTCCCTTCCGCCTCGCCGTGGTCCCGGGCCTGGGCACTCGGCAACGGGCCGCACCCCGAAAGCAGATTTCTAGTAACCAAATTCCTAGTAGCCACGCCGAGAGACCATCCCTCCTCCCTAGCGGAGATTCTTCAAGTCCGCACCTGCCGGTGCCTGGAAGACATTCAGCCCGAACTCCGGAAGCACTGCCAGGAGATGATCGAAGATGTCACTCTGGATTCCCTCGTATTCGATCCAACGGTTGTCATTGATGAAGACGTAAATCTCAATCGGCAGGCCGTGTTCCGTCGGTTGCAACTGCCGAACCAGGAGGGTGTGGTCCTTTGAAATCTTTGGATGACTCTTGAGATATTCGGCAACGTAGGCGCGGAAGGTCCCAAGGTTGGTCAGAGCGCGGGCGTTCACCGGGTCCTCGGTTTCCCCGTCTGGGAACTGCCGGTTCCACTCCCCCAGTTCTTTCCCTTTGTGGTCGAGGTAATCGCCCAAAAGGCGGATCTTGCGGAATCGTTCGATGGCGCTCGCGTCGAGCAGGCCCACCGAGTTCATGTCGAGAAGCAGGTTTCGCTTGATCCGCCGCACTCCGGATTTGCTCATGCCCCGCCAGTTGCGAAAGCTGTCGCTGATCAATGCATGCGTCGGGATGGTGGTGATGGTCTTGTCAAAGTTCTGCACCTTGACTGTGGTGAGAGCCACATCGATCACGTCGCCATCGGCGCCGAACTTCGGCATCTCGATCCAGTCACCCCGCGCGACCATCCGATTGGCGGTTAGCTGCACGCCCGCCACCAGCCCAAGAATGGCGTCCTTGAAAATCAGCATCATCACCGCCGTCAGAGCTCCGAGCCCGCTGAAGATCAGCACCGGAGATTTTCCGATGACCGAGGACACGGCAAAGATCGCCCCCGCCGCGAAGATCAGGATCTTGACGATCTGGAGGAAGCCCTTGATGGGAATCTCCCGCGAGACGGGAAAGCGCCGGTAAATGCGTTCACACACGTTGAGCAACGAGCTCAGAGCCAGAAGAGCCACCACAATGATATACACTTCTGCGAGGATCCGCACCGCCTCGGACGCCGTCGAATCGCGGAGCGCTGCCTGCCCACCGACCCACAACGCCATCCCGGGGACCAATTGTGCAATCCAGCGAAACACGCGGCTGTGGACCAGTTCGTCGTCCCAGGTATTCTCGGTCCGCTTGACCAGCGCCCGGATCAGGCGCACCGCCAGGCGCAAGGCAACGAAATAGATGCCGATCGCCGCCAGCAGCACCACCAAAAGCATCAAGGTATCCGCCAAAATCGGGATCCATTCGGCATCGCTTCCCGCTCCGCGGCCAATCCACCCTTCTACTGTCTTGTGCCATCCGTTCACGGTCCCTTAGTGCCAGATAGCCGCCTCCGAAGCAAGCCGGGCGATCCCGAACCGTTCGCACACACGGTCAGTCTCGATAGAAGACCCGCCCCTTGTCATCCTGAGGATGGAAAATTCGCGGACAACCATGGCCAAGATTCGCAGTTTGACCAAGCGCCCCTTTTCCTGTGATCTCATGCCCCTAGCACACCAACTAAGAAAACAACCATGAGTATCACCCATCGATTTTTCGCGCCGGCACTGCTGGCGGCATCCCTGCTCGCCCCTTCGAGCGCATTCTCCGACGTCACGTTATCCAAGGTCTTTGGCGACCACATGGTCCTGCAGCAGGAGAAACTGATTCGGATTTGGGGAACGGCGGCGGCAGGAGAGGAAGTCACGGTTGAGCTTGCCGGCAAGAGCGGCTCCGCCAAAGCTGGTGCCGACGGGAAGTGGCGGGTCAACCTTCCGGCCCTGAAGGCGGACGGCAAGGCCCACGCCATGACCGTGAAGGGGAAGAACACGATCACTCTCAACGATGTCCTCCTCGGCGAAGTCTGGATCTGCTCGGGCCAGTCCAACATGGAGTGGTCCGTGTCCAATTCGCTGAATCCCAAGGAGGAGATCGCCGCTGCGGATCACGCGAAGATCCGCCTCTTCAATGTGCCCGGCCACGTCAAGGGACCGAAGCCTACCGACGACCCGCGCGGGAGTTGGCAGCTTTGTTCGCCGAAATCCATCCCGGGCTTCAGTGCGGCCGGCTACTTCTTTGGGCGCGAACTTCAGAAGACCTTGAACGTTCCCATCGGCTTGATTGGAACGAACTGGGGAGGAACCCGCATCGAGCCTTGGACCCCGGTGGTTGGATTCGAGCAGGTTCCAGAGCTAAACGACTATGTCGCTAGTATTGAAGCCGGCAAACCCAAGGGCGGCGCGGTTCAAATTTACAACGGGATGGTGCACGGCCTCATCCCGCTGGGTGCACGCGGGGTGATCTGGTACCAGGGAGAGTCCAATGCCCGCGACGGACTGCGCTACAATTATCTGAAGGAGGCTCTGGTGAAAGGTTGGCGGAACGTCTTCGAGAACGACGAGCTCTCCTTTTACTGGGTACAACTCGCCGATTATCAGCAGGTGAATGAGAACCCGGCCGGCGGGGGTTGGGGGCCGGTGCGCGAGGGACAACGGCGCGCCCTCCGTTTGCCCCACACGGGCATGGCGGTCATCATCGACATCGGCAACGCCCGCGACATTCACCCGAAGAACAAGCAGGATGTCGGCAAGCGACTGGCCCTGTGGGCCTTGGCGAAGGACTACAAGAAGGACCTTGTCTACTCCGGACCGCTCTACAAGGGCATGAAGAAGGAGGGATCGAAGATCCGCATCGAGTTCGATAGCGTTGGCTCCGGACTGATCACCGGCGAGAAGGTGGGTCTCGAGCCCACCAAGGAACTGAAAGGTGCCGAGCTCACGCAATTCGCGATCCAGGACGGCGCCAACAATTGGCACTGGGCGAAGGCGAGAATCGACGGTGCCTCGGTGGTGGTCTGGAACGACGAGGTCAAGGATCCGAAGCACGTTCGCTTCGGCTACCAATCGAACCCGGACACGATCAATCTCTACAACAAGGCGGGCCTCCCGGCTTCTCCCTTCACCACTGACTAGCGGCGCGGTTCACTTTAGTTTTCTGCGAAATAGTGGGTTCGAGCCCCGCTACGATACCCTTACGCCACTCCCCTTTGGGAAGGCCCTCCCAATCCCCGGCATCCACTGAAAAGGCTGTATTCGGGCCATCGGCAACTCTCCATTGACTAAGAGCGAACGCCAGAGGGCGATCCATCTTCTCCCTCCATCCTGCGACCATCGTCCACGGGCCTCAATGGAACAGTGTGGGCTGTCAGTGCTTGTCAGCGGCCTGTTCGGGGAAGTCTTTCCGGTAACGGGCCAGCAGGGCTGGTGACGTCGTTCTTCACGACAATCCAAAATGTTTCTGTTCCTTGATAGAATCCCAGTGAACCCTACTCCAAGCTTCCCAGCCATTGCTCCAGGGCCTGCTCGATTTGCCAAAATTCTTCATCGGCTTCCGGATGATTTTTCTCCATCTTATCAACCTCCGTCTCGCTGACGCCCTGGTAGTTGTCCCACGGGGTCTTGTTGCCCAGCAACATCTCGGCGAAGGACTCGTCGCAATAATACGCAAACTATCCGCAACAATGAAATCATGACGATGAAATCCCTGTTTACCTCGCTTTGTCTCTTTGGACTCGGCCTGTCCGGACTTCCGGCACAAGACGCCAAAAAAGTAATCTTCCTCTCGGGCAAGCCGAGTCATGGCCCCGGTGCTCACGAGCATCGTGCTGGAAATATTCTTTTGGCCAAACGACTCAACGAAGCAAATCTCGGAATTGACGCGATCGTTTTGCCAGAGAACGGCTACCCCAAGGATCCCAAGGTTCTCGAAGGCGCTGCGACGGTTGTCATATTCTGCACCGGACATAATGGGCATCTCCTGAATCCGCATCTCGAGGAATTCGATGCGCTCATGAAAAACGGGACGGGACTGGTCATGATTCACTGGGCCACGGAGGCGCTGACGGGAATGCCTGGGAAGAAGTTTTCAGAGTGGATGGGTGGATACTGTGATTTAGATTGGTCGGTGAACCCGCACTGGAAACCGAACTTCAAGAACTTCCCGGATCACCCGATCTCCAACGGATTGGAGCCGTTCAGCGTGGATGACGAGTGGTATTATCACATGCGCTTCGTTGCCGGCCTGAAGGGCGTCACCCCGGTTCTTTCCGATCTGCCTCCGCCGGAAACGTTGAAGCGACCGGATGGTGCACGGAGTGGAAATCCGGATGTGCGCCGTGCGGTGGCGAACGGCGAGAGCCAGCACGTTGCTTGGGCCTACCAGCGACCTGACGGCAAGGGACGTGGATTTGGTTTTACGGGCGGGCACTACCACGTGAGTTGGAAGAACGACATGTTCCGCAAGGTGGTGCTGAACGCGATCCTTTGGACGGCGCATGCCGAGGTTCCGAAAGCTGGCGTTCCCTCAAAAACGCCAAGCGATGAAGAGTTGAAACTGAACCTCGATGACAAAGGGCAGAGAAAGAAACCAGCTCCACCGGCAAAGAAACCTACGGTCAACGTTCCCAATCCCGATCAACGCCGTCAGAGCCAGGCACAGAAATCGGACAGCGATCAGTCTCTCGTGCCCTTGGTAAAAGCGATCGATTCATCGGGGAATCCTGAAATACAGAAATTACTCATCAGCGGCATGATTCTGGGACTCGAGGGTCAGCGCAATGTCACGCCGCCGGAAGGTTGGTCGGCGCTTAGCGCGAAGTTGGTAAACAGCGATGACCGCGAACTGAAAAAGCTCACCAAACAACTCGGCCAGATTTTCGGCGACGAATCGGCGACCCTGCAGGCGATCGCGACCTTGAAAGACAACACAGCCGATCTTGATGATCGGCGTTCAGCGCTCGCATCACTGCTCATTCAACGACGCAAGGAGCTCCCTGCCATCTTAAAGACCCTTCTCGATGAAGAGCCACTCCGGATCGAAGCGATCCGTGGCTTTTCGACCTTGGAAATCCCCAACGCCGGGGAGCTCTTGTTAGAACGCTATCCCGACTTTGAACCAGCCGCCCAGCGAGCCGTCATTGAAACCCTCGCAACTCGAAAGCAGTACGCCGAATCGCTTTTCCAAGCACTCGAAGCCAAGACCATTTCGAAAGAAGCCATCCCCGTCTACGCGATACGCTCCCTCGGAAAACTACTCGGAGGCAAATTCACCAAAACCTATGGAGTCCTCGAGTTAAATGAAGACAAGGAATCGCTCATTGCCGAATACGTAAGAATCGCAAAGCCCGGGGAACTGGAAAAAGCGAGCGCTTCACGCGGCCGAGCGGTTTATCAAAAAGCCTGCATGGCCTGTCATCAGATGTATGGCGAAGGCGGGATTATTGGGCCGGACCTCACCGGGTCGAACCGCGGAGACCTCAATTATCTGCTGCTCAACGTCATCGATCCCAGTGGGGACATTCCCGATGCCTACAAGATGGTAACCGTGACCACAAACGACGGCCAAGTCCTCGTTGGAAGTGTCACTGGAGAAGATGACCAGAAAATCGTCCTCAGTATGGTCGGGCAGAAGTCCACGGTCGCCAAGAGTGACATTAAATCTCGCGAGACTTCGAATGTCTCGATGATGCCGGAGGGATTATTGAAAACCCTGACCCCGGATGAGGTCCTGAACCTTTTCAAGTATATGCAAACGAAGGCGCAAGTAGCGCTGCCGAAACCTAATCCTCACGAATAACCACTCACTACTACTTCTCATGAAAACCAGCTTATCAGTATCACGATTCAAACTCATTTGTTTGCTCCTTTGCCTTTCATCCGCAGCATTCGCACAGCGCGGGAAGCAACACAAAAACAGCAATGCGCCTTTTCTGAAACCCGCCGAAGCGGTCGCAGCCATGGAAATCCCCGAGGGATTCGAAGTCTCGATCTTTGCCGCGGAACCAGACATTGGAGAACCCATTGCCTTCACCTTCGACGACCGTGGTCGAGTCTGGGTTGTCGAAAACTACAACTACGTCAATCGAGGGAACCACAAGCAGGATGAGATTCTCAGCCGAATTCAAATCTTCGAAGATACCGATAGCGATGGTGTCTTTGACACGAAAAAACTGTTCACCGACCAGATCAAATTTTCCTCGGGAATCGCGGTGGGATTTGGAGGGGTTTATCTCGGTTCACCGCCTGAGTTGCTTTTCATTCCGGATGCGGATGGCGATGATATCCCTGACGCAAAACCCGAGGTCTTGCTTGACGGTTGGGGCTTCCAGGACCGACACGAAACACTGAACAGCTTCATTTGGGGCCCGGACGGTTGGATGTATGGATGCCACGGGGTTTTCACTGAATCGTGGGTCGGAAAACCCGGCACTCCGAAAGAGGAGCGGACCTTTATCGACGCCGGTATCTGGCGATTTCATCCGGTCACAAAGGAGTTCGAAATTTTCGCCCGTGGGCTTTCGAACCCGTGGGGATTCGATTTCAATGATATCGGCCATGGCTTCGCAACCTGTTGTGTGATCCCGCATTTGTTTCACGTGGTTCAGGGCGGTGTTTATCACAAACAGTCCAAGGCCCACGTGAATCCTTATGTCTACGACGACATCAAAACGATTCGTGATCACACCCATCTCTCGGCACATGGCGGAGCTCGATTCTATCTCGCTGATACCTTTCCTGAGAAATACCGCGACCAGCTTTTCATGTGCAACATTCACGAGCACTCGGTCCTCACCGATGTCATGGTCCCGAAGGGATCGAGTTACATCGGAAAACACGGCGAAGACTTTATGCCCACCAACGATCTCGCGTGGGTTGGTTTCAGTGTTGAGATCGGCCCCGACGGTGGTGTCTATATTCTGGATTGGCACGACACGGACATTTGCGGCAACGCGATCAATTTCCCCGATAGTGGACGGATTTATCGCATCATGCCGAAGGGGGCGAAAAAAATCGAGCGGCCCAACATTGGGAAACTCTCCGACCTCGAGCTGGTGGCAATGCAAAGCCACGCGAATGATTGGTATGTCCGGCAGGCTCGTGTTGAATTGCACTCCCGATCCGCCACTGGGAAACTTGATCAGAAAGCCGTCTACGCTGCGCTCGAAAAGCAGTTCACGGAGGCGACCACCACCCCGAAACGACTGCGGGCCCATTGGGCGAGGCATGTCACCGGCGCTTATTCGGGTGACAGAAAAGAGACCCTGATCGCCCTGCTGGATCACGACGACGCGCACATTCGGGCCTGGTCGGTGCAGTTGCTCATGGATGACAAGAAGCCGGGCGACGACGTTCTCGCCAAGTTTTTGGAAATGGCAACGAACGACGAGTCCCCGACCGTCCGCCTCTATCTTGCTTCCGCGCTGGGTCGACTTCCGTTCGAACAACGCTGGCCGATTCTAGGAGCTCTCGCTCAACACGCAGAGGACATCGACGACAGCAACATTCCCCGCCTTCTCTGGTTCGCGCTCGAGCCCGCCGTGCCGCAGTTTCCTGACAAGGCGCTTCAGACGGCCCTTTCGGGTAAAATTCCGTTCCTTCAGAAATCCGTTGTCCGCCGTATGGCGAGTGCTTCTTTGAAGAAAACCGATGGTCAAGGGGGCAATAAATCAGCGAAATGGAAAAGCATCGTCGCCGAGTATGCCCCCGGGTTTTCGCCCTTCAATGTAGGACAGGGTGGAGTCAGAAAACTGCAGGAATTTCGGAATGAGCAGGGCTTTCAAACCCATCCGAAAGACAAAAACACTCCCTGTTCTTTGAAACGAACCGTGAAGATTCCGGCGAATCAGAAAACCACCCTAAAGGTGCGGGCGAGCTACCATCCTCACGGCGACTGGCAACTGCGAGTCCTGGCAAACAAAGAGGTCCTTCACGATCAAATCGTCAGCTACAAAACCGTGAAAACTGAATGGCTCGATCTCGAAATTGACCTTTCAAAATTCGCCGGGAAATCGATCAATCTCATTCTCGAAAATCGGGCGAACGATTGGAAGAACGAGTTTGGCTATTGGAGTTCAATCAAAATAGTTACAGAATAGATTAACGCACCATCACCAAGGGACGGGCCGTCGATCCGAGACCTTCAGCGCCATGATCAAAACGCTCTTCATCTTTGCTGCGCTATTCCTTTCGGACTCTCTATCCGCGAAGTCTCCAAATATCCTCTTCTGTATTTCGGACGATCAAAGCTACGCTCACACCGGCGCAAACGGCGACCTTGTCGTGCAGACGCCCGGGTTTGATCGGATCGCGCGGGAAGGTCTGAGATTTACTCATGCGTTTTGCGATGCGCCAACCTGCGGTCCTTCGCGCAGCGCGATTTTAACCGGCCAACCGATTTGGCGGTTGGAAGAAGCGGGCAATATCCACAGCACCCTGCCCGCCAAGTTCGCCACCTACACGGAAATCCTTAAGGAAGCGGGTTACTTCGTCGGTTACACCGGCAAAGGCTGGAGCCCTGGACGGTTGGAGCCGGGCGGGCGGACTGAGAATCCGGCGGGTGTAGGGTTTCAGACCAAAAAGCTCCAGCCTCCTTTTGGAGGGATCCGCAATACAGACTACGCTGCCAATTTCGCGGATTTCCTTTCCAAAAGGCCAGACGGCGATCCGTTCTGCTTCTGGCTGGGGACATCCGAACCACATCGCGGCTATGAATTGGGCGCTGGAAAACGCACGGGGAAGGATCCTAACCAAGTCATCGTTCCACCGATTTTCCCCGACAACGAAACGGTGCGCAACGACATCCTCGACTACCTCGTCGAGGTCGAGCACTTCGATTCGATGGTCTCGCGGGCGATTGCGATGCTGGAAGAGTCGGGGCAACTCGACAACACCATCATCGTGGTAACAAGCGATCACGGAATGCCGTTTCCCCGCGCCAAGGCAAGCCTCTACGATGCCGGTTCCCGGGTGCCGCTGGCGATTCGCTGGCCTAACGGGATCACCAACCCGAATCGCGTGGTCAACGCCTTCGTCAATCTCAGCGATCTCGCCCCCACCTTTCTCAAAGCCGCCGGTTTGGAGCCGCCGGAGATGATGACGGCGCAGAGCCTCCTCGGCGTTTTCCACGACAAATCAGCGAAGAACCGCGACGCCGCATTTATCGCGATGGAGCGGCACGATGGCTGTCGCAAAGGTGGCAAAGGCTATCCCTGCCGGGCAATTCGAACAGCCGACTACCTCTACATTCACAACTTTGAACCCACTCGTTGGCCATCAGGTTCGCCCGATCCGTTGGTTTGTGCGCGATCGATCCCGTATGGCGAAATCGATTCCGCTCCGACGAAGACGTTCATGATGGAGCATCGCAACCAACACGGAGTAGCGCGCTTGGCGGAGCTTGCCTTCGGCATGCGGCCTGCGGAAGAGCTTTACGAGTTGAAGACCGACCCGCATCAGATGGTGAACTTGGCAGGCTCGGTTCGCATCGCGGAAACGCTGACGGCGTTGCGGAAGCAACTTTTTGATCACTTGGAAGCCACCAAAGATCCCCGCGTCGTGGGCGGTGCGGTTGATTGGGATCACTATCCTTACTACGGCAAGATCAGCACTCCTGGTTGGACGGTCGATCCAAAACCCAAGTCAGATCCTTCAAATCCTACGCCGCCTCACCCGCGGCCCTGAAAGAAAACTAATCCAACCATGAAGCTCCCAAGCATCTTCTTAGTCCTCGCTCTGACCGCCGTCGCCTCCGCCGAGCTCGCCCCACCGAAACCCAACATCCTGATCATCTTCACCGATGATCAAGGCTATGCCGACCTCGCCTGTTTCGGCTCCAAGACGAACAAGACCCCGCGCCTCGATCAACTCGCGGCGGAGGGCACCAAGTTCACCCACTTCTATGCCCAAACCGTCTGCGGCCCGTCCCGCTCGGCTCTCCTCACCGGCCGCTACCCGCTGCGCAGCAAAGGCTGGGGCATGCCCGCCTCGGAACTCACCTGGGCCGAACTGATCCGGAAGGCCGGATACCAAACCGCCTGCATCGGCAAATGGGATGTCTCGAACCGCAAGCCCATCATCGACCGCATGCCCCTCGCCCAGGGCTTCGATTACTATTTCGGCACCCTCGGCGCCAACGATGAAGGCAGGGTCCGCTTCCACGAAAATAATGAGACCGCTGGCGAGACCCGCGACATGGCCACCCTGACGCGCCTTTATACCGACAAGGCGATCGATTATCTCACCAAGAAGCGGGATCCGGAAAAGCCCTTCGTCCTCTATCTGGCCCACACCATGATGCACACTATCATCGATGCCTCTCCGCAATTTCGCGGCACCTCGAAGGGCGACCTCTATGGTGATGTGGTCGAGGAATTCGACCACGAAACCGGCCGACTCCTCGACACCCTCGACGACCTCAATCTTCGGGACAACACCCTCGTCATCTACACCAGCGATAACGGCCCATGGAATCAACCCGCCTACACCGACAAGAAGAAGGGCCACCCGGAAGGCTCCATCTTCTGGGGGGATGCTGGCCCGCTCCGCGCAGGCAAAGGCTCCTGCTACGAAGCGGGCGTCCGCGTCCCCTGCATCGTGCGGTGGCCTGGTACCGTTGCCGCCGGCGCTGAGTCGAGCGCCCTGTTCGCCACCCTCGACTTCCTGCCGACCTTCGCCAACCTCGCGGGATTTGATATCCCCAGCGACCGCGTCATCGATGGCATCGATCAAACCGAGCTCCTCAGCGGAACAAAACCGATGGGCGCCCGCACGACCTTCCTCTACCAGACAAACGGCCTCCGACGGAACGAATGGAAATACCTCAAGGCCAAGCACAATGTTGGCCACTACGCAGCAGACAAGGACCGGCCGGAAGTCGAGGAACTCTACAATCTCGCCACCGACCCAGGTGAAACGAACAACCTCGCCGACGCCAATCCGAAGAAGGTCGCCGAACTCAAAGAGCTCATGACCACCATCATCGGATCCGGGAAGAAGCTGTCGGCAGGGGACAACAAGCGCTGAAGCAGCGTGTCCTCCCATCGCGCCCCAACCGACTTTCCGATCCAACTCAAGTTACAATCTCTCTGTCCCCGTGAAACAGTGACAGACTTCATCGGTCCACCGTCGTTGCCGCAGCAGCACGGCTGGCTTGCGCAATCTTCAACCCGCGGAAGCTGATCAGCTTCCGCGACTGTTCATCCCACAGGCGGTAGGACACCGCCTTGAGACTGACGAAGAAAGTCAGCGGCTTGATGTCGAAAAACATCGGATCGGAGAGGTGGCAGCGTTCCAAATGATAGTTGGGAATGCGCGGGCTGAGGTGATGGATGTGGTGAAAGCCAATGTTGCCGGAGAACCACTGCAACAACCTGGGTAGTTTGTAGAACGAACTTCCCTCCATGGCAGCGGCGGTGTAGTCCCATTCTTCGCCATTCTCCCAATAGGTGTCCTCATACTGATGCTGCACATAGAACAGCCAGACCCCGGCCGAGCAGGACACCGCGGTGGCGGTCAGCTGAATGATCAGCCACGGCCAGAACCCAAAGATCCAGATCAGTCCGAGAGCGAGGGCAATCACGGCCAGATTCGTCAACCATACCGACAAGCGCTCACGCATTTTGGCGCGAGACCGGTAAAAGCGCTCCACGACCACGAACAGGATCACCGGGGCGATGACGAACAGCACGATGGGAGTGCGCACCAGGCGGTAGGACAATTTCTTCCAGCGCGACGCATTCAAATACTCCTCGACGGTCAGCGTCCACACATCGCCGAATCCGCGCCGATCGAGGTCGCCCGAGCTGGCGTGATGCAGTGAGTGTTCCCAACGCCAGTGATAGTAGGGCGTGAAACAGAGAACGCCGGTGACGAATCCCCAGAAGTTGTTGGCGCGGTTGGATTTAAAAAACGATCCGTGGCCACAGTCATGAAAGATGATGAAACTGCGGATCAGGAATCCACTGGAGAGAACCGCCAGGGGAATGGTCAGCCACCACGACACCGAGAGGCTGAAATACATCAACACCCAAAGCAGCGCATAGCCGCCGATGGTATTGACGATCTGCCAACTGGCGCGCCAGAAACTGGGTCGCTGAAAATCGGCGACGGCCGCCTTCCACCCGGCGACCGACTCGCGATGAGTGGTCTTGGCCGCGGCGGGGGCGGGCAGTTCAGGCTCGGGGTTCATGGGATGAGGCAAAAAAGGGGGGGGCGCTGAACAGGCGTATCACAGATCGGCCAAGCCGATTCAACTGCTATGAATTTTCTTTTTGAGGGGGACTTGAGCAATGCAAAACGAATGCTAGTGAGGGCAGGTAGTTTATAGAGATTACACCAGACAAGGGTTTTCACTCGGTCTTCCTGCCAAGGCGATCACTTGGCGCCCTGGTGCCCGATTTTCTCCCGCTGCCACTCCGCATCGGGGGCCTCGCGCCAAGCGTGCCAAGGCCGCCCATCTCAAGAGAATCCCTCATCCTTGAACACACACTATTTCCCAGACAAACTATTGAGCGTTCTTTCCAATGACCTGGGAGTCCAGCGCACTAAGAACGACAACTCCATCCGGGTGGGTCGTTGTCTTCTCGGTGATCAAAAAATGTAAGTCAGATTTCTTCCATCACCCCAGAGGTCTGGAGCTGCGTCGCCCACGCGGCAAGATTGAAGGTGGGGCTGCGCAGAAGCGAGAACCCTCACTCCAATCTCCCCCTCCCTCTGGAACAGCCTCGATTTCCGATTCCGGTCAACTTCCCTAACGTGACCAACCAGGTCCAGAAGTTCGCACGTCCACCCTATTTCCGCTTTGCGAATTTGATCTGCATGATTGTGCCTTTTCGCGGCCAGGAATTCGCCTCACTTCCCCGCCTCCTTCCGCGCACTCTCGTCCCGCCGCTCCTCCCGCGGCGCCAAATTTAGAAATTTCATCCTGTCCCCGGTCACCTTCAATTTCGTCCGCGTCTGTCCCGTCTCCTTGTCTTCCCACCGATCCATCCGCAGCCGTCCCTCGATCAACACCGGGCTCCCCTTCTTCAAATACTGCACCGCGTTCTCCGCGTTCCGCTCCCAAAGCGCCACGTCCACATAGACCGGCTCAGGCTCCTCTCGTGTTCCCCCGGGCCCATCCAAGGCCAGCGACAGGTCCGTCACCGCCTTCCCAGCCCCCGTCTGCCTCAACTCCGGATCCCGGGTCAAATTCCCCACCAACATCACTTTGTTCAGTATGTCCATGTCTCCCATCATCCATAGAACTGTTCTCTTGAACAGTTTTTTCTACTACTAATTCTCCCGCCCCCGTAAATACAGTATTCTCAGTCTACTCCGCCTCTATCAGGGGCCGCCACGGCACAAATTTCCCCCTCCCTTGGTCGGAAGCCTACCCCAGTCGCAAAGACCACGGTTTATCCACATCCGTGCCCCACTTTCCCGGCCGGACCATCTTCTGCCACTCCTCCGACTTCTCGGAAAGGTCACTGTCGTCCTCGTAGAACTTCTGCAGCTTCACCAACTGCTTCCGCACGTCCTCAAAGTAGTGATAGTAGATCTCCTTCCGCCAATCTGCCGGAGTCTTGCCCTTCAAGAGGGGAACCAACAAATGCCCTAGCAAATCGGACGGCGCCTCCGCACCCGCCATCTCAAGAAAGGTCGACGCGTAATCCAGATTCTGAATCATCGCCTCACTCTTGCTACCCGGCTTGGTCACCTTCGGCCAATGAGCAATGAAGGGCATCTTAAGAGACTCCCCATACATCCCATCCGCGGCCAGTCGATCAATCTCTGGTGTCGGATTGATTCCCTTCAGCCACCCGCCGTATGCCCCGATGGCATGCGGAGCGTGATCGTCCTTGAACACAAAGACAATGTTGGGACGCTCCGCGGCACCAGCCAGCAGAGAACAGATCCCGGAGAAGAACAGGGCGACGATGGAGAGCTTCATCTGCCAACGCTCCGGATTCTCACCCTTGATGACGAGCTTAGGGAGGCACGGACCACCAACAGCCGATTGCCCGAGGGCTGATCGACCACCCAAACCTACCGACCTACCCGACCGCGTCATTCCTTTTGCCCAACCATCCCTCTCAGAAACTGTAGGACCATTTCCCTCCTCTTGCCACCGGCTGATTCACAAGCACCTCACGCTCAGGACCTCAAAATAGAACAATTCTAGTTCTTGACCAAGTCCACTTCTCCGTAAATCCTCCCGCCGTGGATGCATCAGCACAGCTTCTCCGGGACCACGGCCTAGCCGTGACTGCCCAGCGCATGGCCGTTCTGGAAGCCGTTTCCGCACACCCCCACGCCACTGCAGACACCATCGCAGAAGGCGCCCGGGCCTCCATCGGCACCGTCTCCAAACAAGCCGTTTACAACGCCCTCGGCACCCTGTCCGAAAAAGGCATCATCCGCCGCATCCAACCTGCCGGCTCCTCCGCCCTCTACGAAGACCGCGTCGGAGACAACCACCATCACCTCATCTGTCGCTCCTGCGGCAAAACGGTCGATGTGGATTGCGCGGTTGGCGGCAGCCCCTGCCTGACCGCCAGTCACGATTCCGGTTTCGCAATCGACGAAGCAGAAGTCATCTACTGGGGCAAGTGTCCCGACTGCCGCAAGGCCTGAGCCCACCACTTTCCAAACAAACCTGATAACAAGAAACAATATCCATGAGCCAAGCCTCAGACACCGCCGACTCCGCCAGCCAATGTCCCTTCAATCACTCCGCCACCACCGGCGGAGGCACCACCAGCGAAGAGTGGTGGCCGAACCGCCTGAAGGTCGAACTCCTTCACCAGCACTCCACCAAGGCCGATCCGATGCAGGAGGCCTTCAACTACGCCGAAGAGTTCAAGACCCTCGATCTCGCCGCGGTCAAAGCCGATCTCGCTGCGCTCATGACCGAATCGCAGGACTGGTGGCCGGCTGACTTCGGTCACTACGGCCCCCTCTTCGTCCGCATGACCTGGCACAGCGCCGGCACCTATCGCACCGGTGATGGCCGTGGTGGTGGTGGACGCGGTCAGCAACGTTTCGCCCCCCTCAACAGCTGGCCCGACAACGTCAGCCTCGACAAAGCCCGCCGTCTCCTCTGGCCCATCAAGCAGAAGTATGGCCGCAAGCTCTCCTGGGCCGACCTCCTCATTCTCTCCGGCAACGTCGCCCTCGAAACGATGGGCTTCAACACCTTCGGCTTCGCCGGCGGTCGTGCCGACACCTGGGAACCGGATCAGGACGTTTACTGGGGTCGCGAAACCATCTGGCTCGGCGGCGACAAGCGCTACGAAGAGTCCACCGACGACACTCGCAACCTCGAGAACCCCCTCGCCGCCGTGCAGATGGGTCTCATCTACGTGAACCCGGAAGGCCCCGACGGCAACCCCGATCCCGTCAAGGCCGCACACGACATCCGCGACACCTTCGGCCGCATGGCCATGAACGACGAGGAAACGGTCGCCCTCATTGCCGGCGGTCACAGCTTCGGCAAAACCCACGGTGCCGGCCCCGCAGACAATGTCGGCCCCGACCCGGAGGAAGCCCCCCTCGAGAACCAGGGGTTCGGCTGGAAGAGCAGCTATGGCCGCGGCAACGGTGGCGATACGATCTCAAGCGGCCTCGAGGTCACCTGGACCGAAACACCCGCCCAGTGGAGCAACAACTTCTTCGAGAACCTCTTCAACTACGAATGGGAGCTCACCAAGAGCCCCGCCGGAGCAAACCAGTGGGTCGCCAAGAACGCTGAAGCCACCATCCCCGACGCGCACGAAGCGGGCAAAATGCAACTGCCCACCATGCTCACCACCGATCTCTCCCTGCGCTTCGATCCGGAGTATGAGAAGATCTCGCGCCGCTTCCTTGAGAACCCCGATCAGTTCGCCGACGCCTTCGCCCGCGCCTGGTTCAAGCTCACCCACCGCGACATGGGACCCCGTTCCCGCTATCTCGGATCGGAAGTTCCGGAGGAAGTGCTCGTCTGGCAGGACCCCATCCCCGCCGTCGATCACCCCCTCGTCAACGACCAGGACCTCGCCGGGTTGAAAGAGAACGTCCTCAACTCCGGACTGTCCGTTTCTCAGCTGGTCTCCACCGCTTGGGCCTCGGCCTCCACCTTCCGTGGATCCGACATGCGCGGCGGTGCCAATGGCGCCCGCCTCCGCCTCGCTCCGCAAAAAGATTGGGAGGCCAACCAGCCCTCCCAACTCGCCCACGTCCTCGAAGTCCTCGAGGCCGTCCAAAGCGAATTCAACGGAGCACAGACGGGCGGCAAGAAGGTCTCCCTCGCCGATCTCATCGTCCTCGCCGGTTGTGCCGGGGTCGAACAGGCCGCGAAGAGCGCCGGACACGAAGTCACGGTTCCCTTTAGTCCGGGACGCATGGACGCCTCGGCCGAACAGACCGACGCCGAGTCCTTCGATGTCCTCGAGCCCTACGCAGACGGCTTCCGCAACTACCTCAAGGGCGCCTACTCCGTCCCCGCCGAGGCCCTCCTCATCGACAAGGCCCAGTTGCTCACCCTCACCGCGCCGGAGATGACCGCCCTCATCGGTGGACTGCGCGTCCTCGGGACCAACCTGGACGGCGCCCCGCACGGGGTCCTCACCGACCGACCGGAAACCCTGAGCAACGACTTCTTCGTCAACTTGCTCGACATGGGCACCGAGTGGAAACAGGCCTCCCCTTGCGGGAACGCCTTCAACGGCAACGACCGCGCCACCGGCGAAACCAAGTGGACCGCCACCCGCGTCGATCTCGTCTTCGGTTCGAACTCCATCCTCCGCTCCCTCGCCGAGGTCTACGCCTGCGGCGACAGCGAAGAGAAGTTCGTCCAGGACTTCATCGACGCCTGGGACAAGGTCATGAACCTCGACCGCTTCGAGCTCTAACGGCAGAGCCCTTTCCTCAACAAGCTCACCCGCGTCGCCACCCGGTGACGCGGGTGTTTTGGATTTCGGATCCTGGACGGGAAGGGATCCTTACTTTTCGATCACCCTGTAAAAACGCGTCTCCCCGAGCGCGTAGACATCCGTCAGTTCCACCGACACGTCTCCACCTTCGAACTCGTCAGCCCTCCGATTAAGTTCCACAAAAAGTCTGCTTCACCCGCTCCTCCTCGGTCGGTGCCTTCTCCAAATCAGCATCCTCCTCCCGCTCCACATACGGCTCCCTCCACGCCTCCACCAAGCGATGAAAGAGGCTGAAGTCTCCCGCATACGCTTCTTGAATCGCCTCCTCCACCCGGTGGTTGCGAGGAATGAGAATCGGATTCGCCCCCCGCATCGCCTCCAAATCAAGCGCGGTAATTTCCCTCCACTGCCCGAGCCACTGCTCACAAACATCCGCCACATCAAAGAGTTCCACCAACTCCTCTGCAGCCCCCCCAGCCGCCACCCGCGTCAACTGACGGAAGAACAGGGTGAAGTCCACATGCTGCTCCGCTAAAACAGTCAGCGTCTCTTTCGCAAACGTGAAAGCCTCCTCATCGCCAACCTCTCCACCCAGACCGAACTTCGCCCGAAAGACCCTCACATAGCTCACCTGAAACAAGGCCGGAAACTCCCCCAGCGCCTCCTCTGCCAGCGCAATCGCCTCCTCCGTCGTCTCCGCCATCAACGGAATCAAGGTCTCCGCAAAGCGCGTCAGGTTCCACTGACAGATGTTCGGCTGATTCGCCCACGCATACCGCGACCCCCGGTCGATCGCACTAAACACGCACTGCGGATGAAATTCATCGATGAACGCACAAGGACCGTAGTCGATCGTCTCTCCCGAGATCGCCACGTTGTCTGTGTTCATCACTCCGTGGATAAACCCCAGCCCCATCCACTGCGCGACCAAGGACGCCTGCGCTTCCATCACCGCCTTCAACAAGGCCAGCGGAACATTCTCCGCCTCCGCAGCCTTCGGATAGTGACGCCGCACCGCCACATCCACCAACAACCGCAACGCATCCTCATCCTGCTGCGCTGCAAAATACTGAAACGTCCCCACCCGAATGTGACTCGCCGCCACCCGCGTAAAAACCCCACCCGCCAACGGCTCTTCCCGCCGCACCGTTTCGCCCGTCAGCACCGCCGCCAAAGCCCGCGTGCTCGGCACCCCCAGCGCGGTCATCGCCTCGCTCACCAAATACTCCCGCAATACCGGCCCCAACGCCGCCTTCCCATCCCCGCCCCGCGAATACTCCGTCCTCCCTGATCCCTTCAATTGAATGTCCCGCCGCCGACCGTCCCCATCGACCACCTCCCCCAACAAAATCGCCCGACCGTCCCCCAACTGCGGCACAAACCCTCCAAACTGATGCCCCGCATAGGCCTGCGCAATCGGCTCCGCCCCCTCCGGCACCACATTCCCCGCCAACACCGCCATTCCGTCATCCGACTCCAACCAATCCGCATCAATCCCCAACTCCTCCGCCAGCCCCCGATTCACCCGAATCAACGTCGCCCCCGGCACCTTCGCCGGATCCACCCGAGAATAAAAATGCGGCGGCAGTTGAACGTAGGTGTTGTCGAAAGGAATGCGCATCTGACAAACGCCGGTGTACGCCCCGGGGATCACTCCCGCCATCCGAAAATCTCCTACTCCTTCATCGCCTCAGTCCACACCTTGCGGAACCCTTTCATCTCCTTCTCAGTCACATCCGTCCAACTCGCCTTGATCGTCTTCCCCGACCCGCTCAGCACGAACATATTGGTTTCTGCCGCATCCAGAGCAGCTCACGAAGCTGAGAGAGATTGGTCCCGAGGTTTATTCCCCGCTTGTCGAAGAGGAGTGATCAAGAAAATCGGATACTGGAGAAGCGATGGTCACTCGGCCTCGAATTGGCTTCCTCCTTGCCATCTCCCACCGCCTCGACGACACCGTAATCATGCGCGAACAAAGCAACGTCCTCGGCGAACCGTTGGAACCTTGTGGAATGGACCCCATAACCGGATTCATGCGCGACGGACACTGCCGCCTTGGCCCCGATGACCGCGGCGTGCACACCGTCTGCGTCGTGATGACCGAAGAGTTCCTCACCTTCTCCAATGAGGCCGGCAACGACCTCTCCACCCCCCGCCCCGAATACCACTTCCCCGGCCTCAAGCCCGGCGACCGCTGGTGCCTCTGCGCCGAAAGATGGCAAGAAGCCTTCAAGGCCGGCCAGGCCCCACCTGTCATCTTGGAAGCAACCCACCTCTCCACCCTCGAGTTCGTGGACCGGGAGAGCCTGCAAAGTCTCCAGTTCAAAATCCAATAGAAGGCAATTATCCCGATAAATCCGGACCCAATCTAGGGAGCGACACAACTCGCCCCCCTGATCACCAACCTCTGATAACTCCCATCTACGCGGCTCCCTCCGCGTAAGCCCTCGCCACCTCCTCCGCGATGATCTGGATCCCCTCGCGCACCACATGCTCCTCCATCGTGTAGGTCACGCGGATGCATTCCTGCCGGTGACGCCAATCGTCGTCATCGACCCCAAAGAAGAAGTAATGCCCCGGCACCACCAACACATCGCGGGCCTTCAGGCGTTCGTAGAGCTCCTTCACCGTGATCGGTAGATCCTCAAACCATAGCCACAGGAACAGCGCCCCCTCACTCCGATGCACCCGGTAGGGCAGCGCATCATCGAAAAACTCCTTCACCCAAGCCTGCGCCTGCCGCGACTTCTCCTCATAGAAGGGCTTCACCACCTCTTGGCTCAAACGCAGCACCTCGCCGCTCTCCACCAAAGGCTGCATGATCGCCTGCCCGACATTCGTGTTCGAAAGACCCACGATCGACGTCATCGAGGAAATCGAGCGAATCACATGCTCCCGAGCGATGACGATTCCCGTCCGTGTCCCCGGCAAGCCCAGCTTCGAAAGACTCAAGGTTAGAATGATATTCTCGTTCCACACCGGCGTCGCCTTCGTAAAAATCACATTCGGAAACGGTGCCCCGTAGGCATTGTCGATGATCAACGGAATCCCGTTCTCCTCCGCCAAGGCCGCCAGCTTCGCAATCTCGTTGTCTGTCAGCACATTCCCGGTCGGATTCGTCGGACGCGACACACAGATCGCCGCGATCTCCTCCGTCACCTCCAGCGCATCAAAGTCCACCCGATACTTGAACTCATGCGGCCCGGTTTCCTCGATCCGCGGCTTCACCGCCCGAAAGATCTCCCCGCCAGACGATTGATTCGCATAGCCGATATACTCGGGCACCAAGGGCAACAGGATCTTCTTCTGCCTTCCATCAGCGAAACGCCCCGCGAGAGAATTGAACAAGAGAAAGAATGCCGTCTGTCCGCCCATCGTGATCCCCACATTCTCCGCCCTGATATCCCAACCAAACTCCCGGTAGAACAACCGCGCTATCGCCGCCCGAAACGCCATGTTCCCCGCCGGCGGCTCGTAGTTGCCCAACATGTGCTCGAGCTGCCCCGGCTGCCCGATGATCTCCTCCATCCGCTGCCGCCAGAGCGCATCCATCTCCGGGATATGCGCCGGCTGACCGCCCCCCAGCATCCGCACCCGCCCCTCCCCCTGCGCGAGGGCATGGCCGAGGTCGTCCATCAACTCCCCGATACCACTCCCGCTGCACAGACCGCGACCAAATTCTGACAATTCCCAGTTCATCATTCGCGATGCTTTGGAGCTTCGGCCCCGGGATGATCCGTCACCAAAGAAGATCATTGTCTCATGCGTTGACCCGCCCCAAGACCCTCCTATAGTGAACCCTTCTTTCAACACCAACCACAAATACACGCATGTCCATTAACGTCGGCGACCAAGCCCCAGATTTCACCCTCTCCACCCTCACCAGCGACGGCCCTGCCCTCGTCAAGCTTTCTGAAGTCGCGGCCGGCTCCAAGACCGTCCTCCTCTTCTTCCCCATGGCCTTCACCGGCGTCTGCACCACCGAATTCTGCACCGTCAGCGAAGGCCTCGGCGACTACGAGGGCCTCGGCGCCAAAGTCTACGGGATCAGCGGCGACAACCCCTTCGCCCAAGCCAATTGGGCCGAAAAGGAAGGCATCAAGGTTTCCCTCCTCGCCGACTACGAACACGACGTCGCCAAAGCCTACGGCTGCGCTTACGACGCCTTCCTCCCCGAGAAGAACCTCCCCATGGGCGGTGTCCCCAAACGCTCCGCCTTCGTCATCGATGGCAAGGGCGTCGTCCAATACGCCCAGGTCAACGACAGCCCCGGCGACCTTCCCGACTTCGACGCGATCAAGGAAGTGCTGGGCAAGATCTAAGCCCGCCACCCTATTTCAGTCCCAAGAGGACAAACACTTTCAGCCGGGGGTCACAGCCCTGATCTTTAGACACAAGTCGGTCCTACAACTCTTGCGTTGAAGCGCCGCCCTCCTCTCCTGTCCCAGCGGGACAGCTGATCTTATCCGTAGGCTTTAGCCCACGGATTATGGGATCGAAAAATGGGTCCACTGCCTCACTCCATTTCGGATCATGCAGATCCTCTAAATCCGGCCGAATCTTATTCCCCCGCATCACCAAGCCGGTCGGATCGTGCACCACCGCTACTCGATCACCGTGCCGGGATCGAGCGCTCCAGGACCACCATCCGCGGGTTGCACATTCAGCGGAGCCACTTCCGGCTCGGGTGCAGGACCGACGACACTAGGGACGGGATCAGGAACCAAACCATCGGGCCCAAGCGGCACGATCGGCACCTGCCCGGCAGCCGGACGCTGCGCAACCATGATCGCTGGCACATAGCCCACATCACCGGACTCCAACTCCACCTGCACATAGGTGCCTTCCGTCGCAATCACCTTCAGAGCAGTTCCTACGGGGAGAATCTTGTCGGGCTGGGCGGTCGCCGAAATCGCATAGAAAAATGCCGTATTCGGAATAGTCGTCTCCAACCACTGCCCGGGCATGTAGGCTGGGGTGCTCACATCCACCACCTCTGCGTCTCGGGAGCCCCGAGAATCGAGCGGATTAACGCTCGAATCGAGAGGGCGGTTCATATCCGAACAGGACGACATGGCGACCACAGCCAAGGTCGACGCAACGAGAGAATATGCGAAGTTCACGAAGCGATCATGTACCTCGCCCCGCTTCAGGGTCAATGGCATTCCCGATCAGCCATTTCCCGTAAAAGGGCCGCCTCATCACCTAGGTCCACCTCCGCACGAGACAAGGCGCAACCGTCAAACCGCTCCCTCCGATCACGATACAGGTAGCCGCCTAGCTTCCCCTTCGCCCCGATCAACACGACCGTCATGCTCCCTCTCTCTACCCCAAAGAGGCCGGAAAGAACCACTGATTTCGCTAATCCCAGAGTCCATGAATTTCTCCGCAGCCAATTGATCAAGCCAGAGAGCGAATCGGATCAGCCCCCGAACGCCCCGGCCACGGCCTGCGCTACGTCGTCGATACCACCAAAGCCCTCCGCGTTCTCGGCTGGAGCCCACTCCTCAAAATGCAGACAAGCATCTCCGCTGTCGTCCGGGAACTCGCGGCCGGAATAGCGGACAGACCGCAACGCTCCGTCAGGCTCAGCCTACGAAAAGCTGCTCGCCGAGCTCTTCTTCCACGTAATCGATGTTCCGCGGAGGAGCACCAGCCCCCTCGCGGATGCTCCGCAAAGTCCGTTGGCTGCCCCGTCGCGTCGTCGGACCGGCCACCTTGTCCCGCACCACATCCACCAGACTGGGCATCGCCGCCGCGAGCCCAAGACAGGCCAAACCAAAGGCCAGGGGCCTCCGGGCGCCCCGGTGCATCATGTCTCCAAGGAAAATCCCGGCAGCAACACCCAACAAGGTCGGGGCTAGGTCCGCACTGGTATCCTGCCAATTGCGTGGCTGTTCTTCGGGCATCAAGCTCATGTGAACAGCTTACCCCAGCTCGTGGATCTACAAAACAAGAATTTCGTCAGATAGGGACTTTTGACAAGCAGGCTGCAATCCCCATGATCCACCCACATGTCCGAAACATACGCAGTAATCCTCGCTGGCGGCAGCGGCACCCGATTCTGGCCCCTCAGCCGAAATACCAAGCCCAAGCAACTTCTCGACCTCTTCGACGGGCCCACCATGCTCGCCCAAACCATCCAGCGCCTCGACGGCATCGTCCCTCCCGAGAACATCTTCATCCTCACCAACGCCCTCCAGGAAGCCGGCGTCCGCGAAATCGCCACCACCCTTCCCGCCGAAAACATCGTCGCCGAGCCCGCCAAACGTGACACCGCCCCCGCCGTCGCCCTCGGGATCGGCCTCGTCGCCGCTCGAGATCCCGAGGCGACCATGATCATCCTCCCCGCCGACCAACTCATCAAGGACACCGCGTCCTTCCAAGCCGTCATGAAAGACGCGGTCACGGTCGCTTCTGCCACCGACGCCCTCGTCACCATCGGCATCCGCCCCACCTGGGCCTGCCCCTCCTACGGCTACGTGGAACGCGGCGACCGCTCCGTCCTCCCCAGCGTCGAGGTCAGCAATGTCCCCTACGACGTCATCCGCTTCCGCGAAAAACCAAACCCCGAACTCGCCGAACAGTTCATCAACGCCGGCGGCTTCAGCTGGAATGCCGGTATGTTCATCTGGTCCATCCCCACCGTCCTCGCCGAACTCAACCGCCACGCCCCGCAACTCGGTGAGTTTGCCCAGGAACTCCGCGCCTCCAAAGATGTCTCCGCGACCATCGCCGCACAATTCCCGGAACTCACCCCCACCTCCATCGACTACGCTCTCATGGAGAACGCTTCCCGCGTCCTCAACATCGAAGCCACCTTCGATTGGGACGATGTCGGATCTTGGATCTCCATCGCCAAATACCTCGACACCGTTGCGGACAACAACCAGACCAACAAGGAGATCACTTCCGTCGACAGCGAAAACAACATCGTCTTCAGCAACCAGAACGGCTGCCGCATCGCCCTCCTCGGCGTCGACGATCTCATCGTCGTCCAAACCGAAGACGGCCTCCTCATCGCCAACCGCCACCAGGCGGACAGCATCAAAAAAATCGTCGAGAAACTGCCCGAGGAGCTGCTGTAGCACTTCCGTATTCCCAACTCCCCATCCCGCTTTCCTGTGCACCCCGTTCTCGCAATAGACCATGGCGACGCCCGTATCGGCCTCGCCGCCACCGATCCCATCGGCATCGCCGCCCACCCGGTCGAAACGATCCATTGCGATCGGGTAGACCCCATCGAGCGCATCGCCGAGGTCGTCGCCAGCAAGGGCATCCAGCACCTCATCCTCGGCCTTCCCCTCCGCCTCGACGGCTCGGAAGGCAGCGCCTCAATCAAGGTCCGCGCCTTCGGAAAACTACTCGCCGAACGCTTTCCCAACCTCCCACTCGAATTCGCCGACGAACGCCTCAGCACCGTCGCTGCCGCCGAAAAGCTCCGCTCTGCCGGCATATCGACCCGCAAACACAAGGACATCATCGACCAAGCCGCCGCCGTCGAGATCCTCAACGATTGGCTCGGTAGCCAGCCTCTGGATCCCCCAGTGGCGTGACCATCTCGGTCATGATCAAAACTCCTGCGCGATAGCGCCAAGCCCCCTCTTCTATCGGCCTTCCTCGTAATACTCATCACTCCCGTAGTCCGGCCCTTCCCCGTCACTCGGTTCTTCATCCCTCGCCCC
>JAPKDA010000026.1 GCA_028822695.1 Akkermansiaceae bacterium | reverse complement strand
ATCTTGCCACCCTCAAAAACTCCACCCTCTCCAAGTCCTCCTACACCATCCTCGAGGCCGAACTCCAGAACATGGATCATGAATAAGGATGCCTTCTCATGGATTCCTATTTTGAAAATCTTGGACGCACCGTCCGGGAACGGCAGGGATCAAAAACGGTTCATGCAGGATCTTATCGCAAAATAATGTCAGGTTTTGCGGAATCTTTGCGAGCTGTTTTCAGTCTAATCGTTTGCGTGGTCCCGGAATATAAGGTGCTCGTTCCGATCGTGCAGAATCCCGAGCAGATACTTTGCAGACAATAAAACGACCCACTGCCCATCCTGATCCCGGGCGATGGAACTTCCCGAGGGGAGTTGTACCTCAGGCGGATCAAGCTCACTCCTCAATTTATCAGGCTCTTTCTCCTGAAACCACTGCACAACCGTCCAGGACGGTTGTTCAAGCCGAGTTTCGACCTGATATTCCGAGACAAGACGCGCTTGCAAAACCTCGAATTGGAGAGGTCCAACCGCCCCCAACAAAGGAACGGCCTGAGCACTTCCGTAAACCTGATAAGCCTGGGCCACCCCCTCTTTCATCAACTGCTCCATCCCCGAACGGTAGCGTTTGATATTGGCTGTATCGCTGTTGATGATGTAAGTGAAACACTCCGGCGTGAAGCGAGGCATCTCTTTGTAGACGACTTTCGGATCGCTCGTCAGGGTGTCTCCGATGAGGAAATTGTAGTTCCCGACGAGAGCGAGAATATCTCCGGCATAGGCCGTATCGAGAGTTTCGCGGTCCTGACCAAACAACTTTTGAGCGTTCGCGAGCCTCACCTTTCTCCCGGAGCGCTGATCGACGACCTGCATATCCCGCTCGAAAATCCCGGAAACTATCCGCACAAATACCGCCCGGTCGCGGTGTCGTGGATTCATGTTTGCCTGAATCTTGAAGACAAACCCCGAAAAATTATCCGTATTCGGATCGACCATTTTGCTCTCGCTCACTCGACCGGTCGGAGACGGAGCCATTTCCAGAAAACTCTCCAGCATGTTCTGAACACCAAAATTGTTCATCGCACTACCGAAATAAATGGGCATTTGTTCGCCGGCCAGAACCCGCTCTATATCTAAAGGCTCGGTAACGCCGTCGAGCAGTTCGACTTCCTGGGTCACTGTCTCGTAGAGCTCATCACTCAAAGCCTCGCGAACTTTTTTATCTTCGATCCCGGCGACTTCGAGCGGAGCTTTGAACGCTCCGTGCGGGGTTCTCTCATAGAGATTCACTTCACCCTTCTTCCGATCATAAACCCCGCGAAACCGCGGCCCGTCCCCGAGCGGCCAGTTGACTGGGGCCGGAGCTAATCCCAGCACTTTTTCCAGCTCGTCGATCAATTCCAGAGGCGGACGCGAAGGCCGGTCCATTTTATTGATAAACACGAAAATTGGAACGCCTCGTCGACGACAAACCTCGAACAGCTTCAATGTCTGCGGCTCGACCCCCTTTCCGGCATCGATGACCATCACTGCTGAATCGACAGCCGAAAGAACCCGGTAGGTATCCTCGGAAAAGTCATGGTGTCCCGGAGTATCGAGCAAATTGACGCAGCAATCTTTGTAATCAAATTGAAGCACGGTCGAGGAAACCGAAATCCCCCGTTCTTTCTCCATCCCCATCCAGTCACTGGAGGTGGATTGCTGTTCTTTTTTTGAAGTGACGCTCCCGGCCAAGCCGATCGCTCCCCCGTAAAGAAGCAGCTTTTCGGTGAGAGTCGTTTTTCCCGCATCCGGGTGGGATATGATCGCAAAGGTTCGGCGACGTCTAATTTCGCGGGCGGCGGCGGCGGGAACCGTGTTTGTGGAAGCTGAAGTGGTCAAAGGAAGAAAGCGGGTAAAAAGAAGCGACTGGTAACTCGAAGCAGTGCAATTGGCAACCCTCCCTGTCGATTGCCCCATGTGGCGCACCTTCGAGTAGTCCGAAGGATCTAAATCATGAACTCATTTTGACAGGAGATGGTGTGTGTATTGCAACCTGCTCATTGCCAGAGCGTTGCTGACTGGGCGCCCGTGAGCGTTTGGGATCCTTGGCGATCGGGGCCCTGGCACTCGGCTTGAGATCGAGGGGATCATCTCCAAGGGCCGCGCCCTGAAGCAGAATATCAAACTGACTCTTCGACTCACCAACACCAATAACGAGAAAATTACGATCCCATACGGTAGCGACACCTCGACCAACACAATCTCAGTCAAAGGTCCCGCCCCGCCCGACCTTTCTTTTAATAGACCCATGACCGCAGACTACCGGATGGAAAAACAGACAACCATTGCCGCAGGAAAATCAGCCGATTTCGTCCTCACCGGTCTTCGCTACGGCAAGCGCGACTCCAGTCGCTGGCTCCTCACTGCACCGGGCCAGTATACCATCAAGTTGTCCTTCCTCACCCATTTGAGCAAAAATTCTGTAAAGGGCACTTCCAACGAGATCACCCTTGAGGTGAAAGAGTAATACTGGCCTCTCGTCCGCTACAGGGATCGTCCTCATCGCAGCTCTCGCCGCCTTCACAGGATACAAGAAGAGCCCCTCGGTTCACTTTCCAGCAAAAGCTGATTCGATGTCGTTCAGGCTGACTCCGTGGAGGCTGATTTCTCCATCGGATCGTGAAACACCGAAAAAGCCTGCGGAGTGGCTATCGTTAACAAAAAATCGTCAACACCCACCCCTCAATCCCGCCACCCCCTACGGCAACCCCGCCCCACGCCGCAGCACCCACTCGCTCGTCAACAACAGCCCCAACAGCACCAGTAACAACCAGTGATCCCACAAGCTCGTCTCGCGCAATTCCCATCGCGTCTCGTCTCCCGTTAAAATCATCCCCGCCAACTCCCCCAGCTCCTTCGCTTCCACCACCCGCCCCCCGGACAGCTCCGCAATGCGCTCCAGTAGCGGCAAATTCAACGTGGTCTCCGAAAGCTCCACCGGACTCCGCGCACCCACCACCCGGAATCCCGTCGTCACCTCTCCCCCACCTTCTTCCTCCAACAACTTCTCTACTTCCTTCCCCACGATCTTGATCTCGTACCGCCCCGACTCCGCGAACGGCCCCGCCGTCGCCTCGTGCAATCCATTCGAACCCTCCCGATAAACCAGCGGCACCTGCGCCACTTTCTCATCACCCCGCCACACTTCCGCCTTCAACTTGTCATCCACCACCGGCGTCTTATCCTTGTCCCAAAGCCGCGCAATAATCTGCACCTTATCGTCCCCCGTGTAGGTAATCGCATCACTCCCCAAACGCACCGTCCCCGTGCCCGATCGTAAATTCGGCCCTGCCCCCCAACGCACCAACTGCCCCCAGAAACGGTGATGATAAACATCGCCCACGCCTTCCCGCAGTCGCCAGGTCCGATCCGTCAGCAACATCGCCACCTTCCCGTTCCCCACCTGCTGCGTCACCAACAAAGCCCGCCTCTCCTCCTCTTCCTTCCGCTTCGCCAAACGATTCAAGGCCGACCCCAATTCGGCCGCCGACCCCACCGCCTTCGATTTCTGCTCCTCCACCGCCGCCATCATCAAAACTTCCGCCCCCTCCTTGATCCCATCCACCGGGTGACGCCAACGCGCCTCCGGAAACTCCGCCCAGATCTTCTCGTTGAGCAAGCGACTGTCTGACTGCGCCGTCACCGGATGCATCCGCCCCGATTGAGTCAGACCCATCCGGAACTTCTCCCCACCCGAGGCAAAATAGGTCCGATTGCTCGGCGTGTATTCCACCGGAAACAATCCCCGCGCCGTCTCCGATCGGATCGCATGCGGCATCGCCCTCGGCCCCGCCACTGCCACCAACAACGCCGCCCGTTCTGAAACACAGCCCTCGATAATCTTCCACGTCTCCTCATCGATTGCCTCCGGTGCGAGGTCCCCGAGGATGATCACGTCAAACTTCCGCCACTCTTCCTCACTCGTTGGCAAGCGCGTCGCCCGCGCATCTCCGAAATCCCGACTCGCCGACGCCGCGATCACCTCATCCTCCTGACCTCCCACCGTATCGGGATCCAGCAGCACATACTGTAAATGAATACTCTTATCCCGCCCGTAGAACAGATTCCGCAAATACCGGAACTCCCACCGCGGGAACGAATCCACCACCAACACGTTCGTCCGCGCATCCGTCACCGCCGTCTCAAAACTCCACGAGTTGTTGTTCGCAAAACGCTCCCCATCCAGCGCCTCCAACTCTACCCGGTAAGCCCCCACTCCACCCTCATCCGGCACATGCCGGAATCGCACTTCCTCCCGATGATGATCCTGCGGCACTGCAATCTCCTTCTCCTCCAGAACTTTGTCTCCCTGGTAAAGCCGCAACATTGCCTTCTTCCCCCGATAGCCGTCAAACTTCACTTCCGCCGCCACCCGCACCCGGTCACCCAGATAAACCGCATCCGGCGAACGCACCTGCAGGATCGCCGCGTCCTTCGGCGGCTTCCCACTTCCCACTGCAAAAATTCCCACCGGCGCATCCAGAATCCCGAAGCGCCGCGCCACGTCCTCCACCCGCCCCGGACGGTTGTGCCGACCATCAGTGATCATCACCACCCCCGCCAAATTGTCCGGATGCACTTGCTCGAGCACCGTCGACAGCGCGTTGTTCAAATCCGTGGCCTGATCCCATCCCGCAACCTGATCCTCATCCGCCCCCAAAGTCCGTCGCGCTGCCCGAAGTCGCCGAATCGCCACCTTGCCCTCCAACTTCTCCAACAATTCACTCTCCTCGAGCGCCTTCTCTCCCAACTCCGCCCTCGTGAGTTCCTGCCCGTCATCCTTCAAATGCATCGAGGCCGAATCATCGAACACCACGACCACCTCGCGCTCCAACTCACGCTCCACCTTCCGGCTGAATACCGGCTGCAACAAAATCCAAACCAACACCGCCAGAGCTCCCAATCGCAATCCCGCCATCAACCGTCCCCTCACCAAAGGCACCGCACCCCGCTCATAACAATACAGCGCGAGAATCAACTCCCCGCCCGCCGCCACCATCAAAGCACTCACCCACCACGGCCACGCCGTCCCAAAGTGCAATACCTGCCCCAACAGACCGATCAGAGCCCAGACCAAGCCGAAGACCACCGCTCCACGCACTAATGCTGTCAGTAATTGTTTCATCCCGCTTTCCTTAATTGTTTCATCCGCTCCATGGTCGCCGCATCCGGACCTCCCCGATCTTCAAAGTCCACCCGCACCTCTTCGCCCGCCCGCCGCGATTTGGAAATCCACCGCGCCAAGGCCACTTCCCCCAATAACAGGAAGAAGGCCCCTATCGCCAAATACTTCCAGAGCTCCTGGCCAAACCGCTTCCCACTCAATACCGCGATCAAGTCCTCCACCGACCGCGCCTCTACCAAATCAATCTCCTTCCGAACCAAGGCCCGGTCGTCATCCGTCATCGTATCAAATCGACTCTCCCGCACATCCCGTTTCACCACAAAGGGCACTTCCTCCGCCGACAACTCCTCGATCTCGTCTCGCAACTCCTTCGGCAACTTCAACCGATATAGCCCCGGAACCGCCGCCCCCTCCACTTCGAAAACACGTCCCCGCCGCCCCACAAACAACTGCGCCTTTCGTGGAGCCCCACTCGGATCGATCGCCTCACCCTCCGCCAGAACACCACCGCTCTGCCCCTCCACCAAAGGAAACAACACCGTCGACGGAATCAACTGCTTGCGACCTCCCGGCCGCGTCCAGTAAAGCGCCGCCTCCGCGTCCCCATAGTCCTCCTCATACTCCACTTCCATCGACACCGCCCGACCGGCATCCAAGGTCACCCTGCCTTTCTCGTCCTTCCCTTCGCTGTCCCGCAGGATCACCTCACCATCGATGGTCACGGTCATCCGATCATTTGCGGTCGCCTCCAGGACATACTTCCCACTCACTGGCGGCAACAACATCCCCCTCCAACGCACCGAGAACTCATCTCCACCGACACGTGGCATCGGCTCGCCACCTTCCCATCGAAAATCAATGACCGGATCGATCCGCTGTCCGATCAACCGCTTCTGCCGACCACGACTCCGGAAGTATTCTCCCATCAATCCTCCCCCACCCGGCAACTCAAGCGCCGGCTTCCAACTCGCCTCCACATTCAACTTCACCCCTCCACCACCAGCCAACCACGTGACCATCTCATGCACCAGGGGTACAAAAGATCGCCGCGTCATGAGATTCCCCATCCGACTGTCAAAGCCACAAGTCGATACCATCACCCGCCCGGACCCATAGCTCCGCGACGCCAGGAAGGGCTCCCCGTTCGAATACCGCGCCACCACCCCGCCACCCTTGACCACCTTCCCAGTCTTGCGAATCCCCGCCAAGGTCGCCTCACGCAAATCAGATTTTTGATCATCCATAAACAACTGCAACGCCTCATGATCAAAAGTCGCCGCGACCGGCGAAACCCCCTCTTTCAATTCCACCAACTCTCCCAACTCAATCGGCATCACCGGCCCATCAGCGCCCTCCCAACCATTGTAAAACCCCTCGTCTGCCCGGGGCCCAGCCAACATCATCAGCCCCCCGCCATGCGCCACGTAGCTTGCCAGATTCTCCGCCAAATCAGCCGGTAGCCGCGGCACATCAGCCAACACCACAACCCCATACTCCCCAAACTCTTCCAAGCTCCCCACCCCCGAACTCGACATCAACACCGGCTCAATCAAGTAGTCCCCCTCAAACTTGTCCGCGCTCCCAAAGAGCGATTCGCTCGGCGCCAAAGCCAAGGCGGTAAACCCTGCCGCCCGATCAAAGAATCCACCGTTCGCATTCCCATCGATCAACAAGACCTTCAGCCGCTGCTTCACCGGCACCACCAACTCGTAACGATTGTCGTCCGGCAAATCATCCTGCACCACCAAACGCGCTTCCACCTCCGCAGGACCGCTCGTCTTGAACCGATGACGAAACTCCACCGTCTCTTCCTGCTGCGGCGCCAACTGCCCGATCGCCACGGCCTCCAAGGCCACGCCATCGATCTCCAACTCCACCGGCTCCGGCGTCACTGCCTCGGTCCCGGTATTTTCCAAGGTCACCCGAATGGTCACCTCCCGATCCGTCCCCACTACTTCCCGCGACAATTCCACCCCGCTCACCGCAATATTCCGCAGGAACTCCGGCGGAGGAAATGAACGCACCAACAACTTCGGCGGGCGCGGCAGCCCTTCCAAAGCCTCTCCCCACGACTTCCACGCCGAAGGACTATCCAATCTCCAACCAATCCGCTGCCCATCTGTGAAAACCACAATCTCCTTCGCCGGATGATTCCCCTCGCCCAAACCCAGCAAGGCCATTCCCAGAGCATCATGCGCCCGGAACGGTCCACCCACCGGACGCAACGACTCCAGCACCTCCAACACATCCGCTCGATGCGTCAACGGCGATCCCGTCTTCAACTCTGGCGCTGGCCCACCCAGCACCACCGAAAACGACGTTCCTCGCGGTGCCTCACGCACCAACCTCGAAGCTTCCTCCACCGCCAACTCAAAGGACGTCCGTCCATCCCGTGGCATCGACATCGACGACGACGCATCGATCACCAATGCAATATCCCGACTCCCCGTGGTCTGGAACCGCTTCAAATTGAACCGCTCCTCCAAGATCACCAATCCAGCACCTGCCACCAACAGCACCAGCGCCACCAATCGCGTCATCCACCGCTTCTTCGTCCCACTAATCACAAACGACGCCCCCAACACCCCGATCCCCAGTAACAACAACGGCACCAAAAACATCCAAGGCACCGTCGAATCCGGCGGCACAAACGGACGCGCCAATGCCAAGGCCAACAACGCGACCAATAAGCAACGTGCCGCCATCAGAAGCATGTCCTCCCACTCAATCCGCCGTTTCCGCATCGCCACGGTATCAAACAAAAAACGCATCGCCCCCCAATCCAACGGCTTCGCCGCCTGCCGACGAATCAAGTGCAGCACAATCGGCACCAGAACCCCGGCCAACCCCACCAACAACCATGTGTTAAGGAAAAGCATTCAGTTATCGGTTATCCGGCCCAAGGAAGACCTGCTCCCCTTTTCCCGATTTTTGTGATTGGCTTCCGTTCTCATCCTGACTTCTGATAACTGATAACTGCCCGTCAGGGCCCTAGCGTCGGGCATGCATTCTCCTCCCAAGATACTTCAACAAAGTCGTCTCCAACGGCGTCCGCGTGTTCACCGGAATGTAATCCGCCCTCAAGTTTCCGCAGGCCGAATCCATTGTCTTCACGAACTCCCGCAACCGCTCCAAATACGCCGCCCGCACCGCCTGCGGATCAATCCGCAACATCGGCTCCACTCCCTCCAAATCCTTGAACCGCTGGAAATTCTTAAACGGAAAACTCAACTCCTCCTCCGCCAGCACATGAAACACCACCAACTCATGCTGCCGGAAATCAAAATGGTGCAGGGCCTCCACGATCTGCTTCGGATCATCCAGCATATCACTGATCAAAATCACCACTCCACGCTTGTGCACCCGCTCCGCCACCTCGTGCAAGACCTCCCCCACCTTCGTCTCCGCACCCGGCTTAGACCCATGCAGCACATCCAAAATCCGCCGCACCTGACTCGGCCGACTCCCCGCCCTCAAATAATCCTTCACCTCCGAATCAAAAGTCACCAACCCCGCCGCATCACCCTGCTTGATAAAGATGTAAGCCAGTGCCGCCGCCAAATACTGCCCATACCGAAATTTCGACAGCGCCTCGCCCTTCACCTCCGTCGCTTCTTCCCCCACAAACCCCATCGACCCCGAAATATCCACCGCCAGCGTCACCCGAAGGTTGCTCTCCTCCACATACTGCTTGATGACATTCCGATCCCCCTTCGCCATCACCCGCCAGTCGAGGTTCTTCGGGTCATCTCCCGGCGCATACTCACGGTGCTCAGCAAACTCCACCGAGAACCCCTTATCCGGACTGGTATGCTTCCCCGTCAGCGTTCCCTGCATCCGCCGCCGCGCCATCCACTCCAATCGACGCAATGCCCCCATCGTCTCCTCCGGCAGGAGGGACATCGATTCCGGAACGTTAATAGAAGAGCTCATCAGTTGATCAGCCTCAAACCATTGCTTCCTCTTTCGGCGACAACTTCTCCAACAACATCCGCACAATGTCGTCACTCTTCACACCTGACGCCTCCGCGTTGAACGTCGTCAATACCCGGTGACGCAACACCGGATACGCCACCGCAGCAACATCACCAGTGGTCGCATGAAATCTCCCGCGCATCACCGCATGGGCCTTCGCCGCGGAGATCAAGGCAATCCCTGCCCGGGGACCTGCTCCCCACCCCACCATTTCCTCCACAAAGTCTGGAGCCTCTTCCGATCCCGGGCGCGTCGCCCGCGCCAGCTGCGCTGCAAAATCAATCACGTGATCACCCACCGGCACCCGCTTCACGATCTCCTGCAACTCAATGATCTCCGCCGCCGTCATCAAGGGCTTGATCTTCGCCTTACTCGGACTCGTCACCCGCCGAATGATCTCCCGCTCTTCCTCACCGCTCGGATAATCGACCACGATGTTAAAGATGAACCGGTCCAGCTGCGCCTCCGGCAACGGATAGGTCCCCTCCTGCTCGATCGGATTCTGCGTCGCCAACACGAAAAACGGATCCGGTAACGGCAAGGTGTGCTCACCCACCGTCACGTGATGCTCCTGCATCGCCTCCAACAACGCCGCCTGAGTCTTCGGTGGAGTCCGGTTGATCTCATCCGCCAACAGCATGTTCGTGAAAATCGGTCCGTTCACAAACCGGAAGCCTCGATGGCCCGTCTCCGGATCGACCTCCAGCACATCCGTCCCCGTGATATCCGCCGGCATCAAATCCGGAGTAAATTGAATCCGCTTGAAGCCCAAATCGAGTGCCTCCGACACGGACGACACCAACAAGGTCTTCGCCAAACCCGGCACTCCCACCAACAACGCATGACCTCGGCAAAAAATCGCCATCAGCACCTGCTCCACCACCTCCTCCTGACCGACAATCACCTGCCCAAGCTCCTCCTTCATCTTCCCGTAGACTGCATGAAGCTTGTCCACCGCCTGCTTGTCGTCGCTGCTCATATCTTCACCATTACGCCCCGACCCCAAGCCCTCTTGCACGAGATTACATCAACTCTTCCCCTCAGCGGCAGGGACCGATCTCCGAGCAACCCCGTAGCTGTGGCATCCTGTCGCAGGCCGTTCCCGTGGCGTCCCGTCGCGCCCCGTGGCATGATCCGTCTCGGTCATGACCAAATCCCGCTGGGGCAGCCGCAAGCTCCTCCACCTCTGGGATGGGACCGCGGACCTAGTCCGCCCACCATTCCAACCCCCGAGCCCCCCTTTTGGACTACGGTGGCAGAGTGAGGAACGAGCGCCGACACCACTTTCACGCGGAACCCCCGATTCTTCTCCCCCACCTCACATCCCCCATACCCATCGCCCCCTTCATCATTCCGTCCTCCGGGTTCTCTCACACCCCCACCGGATGCCAAGTCGTCTTAATCTCCTGAAAATCCATCACGTGATACGGACTCTCCTCCAGCGGCGCATCCGGCTTCACCACCACCCGCTTCACATTCTCCGCCCCCTGCTCACGAGCCCCCGCGGCAGCCTTCGCATCATCACTGCAAAGCAGCAACGCATTCACGTCCATGTGACTACTCATCACCGGCAACAGCTCATCCGCAAATCCCGTCACCAAATTCACCACCCCACCAGGCACATCCGAAGAGTTCAGCACCTCAGCAAAAGTAATCGCCGTCAGCGGCCGCTCCGAGGAAGCCAACACCACCGAGGCATTCCCTCCCACCATGATCGGTGCCACCACCGAGCACAGCCCCAGCAACCCACTCATCGGAGCCACTGCCGCCACCACACCTGTCGGCTCCGGATTCGAAAAGTTAAAATGCGAACTCGCCACCGGATTCACCGAGGAGAACAGCGCCGGATACTTGTCACTCCATCCCGCATAATGAACGAAAAGGTCGATCGACGTCTCCACCTCCTTCCGCGCCGCCGCCGCCGTCCGTCCCTCCATCCGTAATTCCTCCACAAACTGATCGCTCCGCCCTTCCAGCATCTCCGCTACCCGATAAAGAATCTGCCCCTTCAAATAAGCACTGCTCTTCGCCCAACCTCCCTGCGCCTTCCGCGCCGCAACCACTGCATTCCGGAAATCCTTCTTACTCCCCTGCGACACATTCGCCAGGAACTCTCCCTTCTTTCCAGTCAGCTCGTAGTAACGCCCCGACTCGGTGCGCGGAAACTTGCCGCCAATATACAGCTTGTAGGTCTTGTTAATGCTCAGCCTGCTCATGATTCAAATCTTAAATCTCCAAATACGCCGCCAATCCGTGCAGCCCGCCCTCGCGACCCACACCACTCTCCTTGTAACCTCCAAATGGCGAAGTTGGGTCAAACTTGTTGTAGGTGTTCGCCCACAAAACCCCGGCCCGCATCGCGCTGGTCACCTTGAAAATTTTCGATCCTTTATCGGTCCAAACCCCACCGCTCAATCCATACGGCGTGTTGTTGGCCTTCTCAATCCCCTCCTCCGGCGTCCGGAAAGTTTGAATCGCCAAGACCGGCCCGAAGATCTCCTCCTGCACCACCCGATGGCTTTGCGCACAGTCCGTGAAGATCGTCGGCTTGAACCAATACCCCTTGCCCGGCAGCCGCTGACCACTCTGCCAACTGCAGGCCCCTTCCTTCTCCCCCGCAGCCACCAATCCCTTGATCCGGCCCAACTGCTCCTTCGAGTTGATCGCTCCAACATCGGTGTTCTTATCAAGCGGATCGCCCACCACCAGCGTCTCCATCCGCCGCTTCAGCTTCCGGATCACCAAATCCGCCACGCCTTCCTGCACCAACAGCCGCGAACCAGCACAACACACGTGCCCCTGATTAAAAAAGATTCCGTTCACGATCCCCTCCACCGCCTGGTTGATCGGCGCGTCGTCAAAGATCAAATGCGCCGCCTTCCCCCCAAGCTCCAGTGTATGCTTCTTCCCGCTCTTCGCCAAAGCCCGCTGAATCATCTTCCCCACCCCCGTCGATCCCGTGAAGGCAATCTTATCAACCCCCGGATGCTCCACCAAAGCCTGCCCCGTTGCACCCGCTCCAGTCACAATGTTCACCACCCCGTCCGGCAATCCAGCCTCTTCAAAAACCTGCGCTAACAACAGCGCCGTCAACGGCGTGGTCTCCGCCGGCTTCAACACCACCGTATTTCCACAAGCCAAGGCCGGCGCCAACTTCCATGCCGCCATCAACAACGGAAAATTCCAGGGAATGACCTGACCCGCCACTCCCAACGACTGCGGCTTTCGACCGGGAAACGCATAGTCCAACTTGTCCGCCCATCCCGCATGATAAAAAAAGTGCGCCGCCACCAGGGGAAGATCAACATCCCGACTCTCCCGAATCGGCTTCCCGCCATCCATTGACTCCAGCACCGCAAACTCCCGCGCCCGTTCCTGCAACAACCGCGCCACCCGAAACAAATACTTCCCGCGCTCCCGCCCCGGCATCTTCTTCCAGACATTATTGTAGGCCTTCCGCGCGGCCTTCACCGCCAGATCCACTTCCTTCGGCCCCGCCACCGCCACTTCCGACAACACCTTCTCGGTCGCCGGATTGATCGTCTTCATCCGCTTCGATCCCTTCACCCACTTCCCGCCAATGAACAAATCGTAGCTCTTCGCAATCTTCACCTGCGCACTGCTCTCCGGCGCCGGCGCATACGACGTCCCCGTCACAAAATCATGATCTCTCTTCTTGGCCACCTTCCGCGACCTCCCCCCACCACTTCCTGCTCGTTCTGCTGCCATGATCTTAAGTCTTCTTTCTGATTCTGTTCCCTGACAACCAATAACTGATAACTCAATTCAGTCCTTCGAAAAATAATCGCCCGACTGGTAACGCCCGGACTGCTGCTTCCTGATCTGCATCAGCAAATCGTTCGTCAACGAACTCGCCCCGAAGCGAAACCACTCGTTACTCAACCAACCTGCCCCCAAAGTCTCCTTGACCATCACCAGATAGTGCAGAGCCAGCTTCGCACTGCTAATCCCACCCGCCGGCTTCATCCCCACCTTCCGTCCCGTCCGGTCAATATAGTCCTGGATCGCCTCCAGCATCACCAAGGTCACCGGCATCGTCGCCGCAGGCTGCACCTTGCCGGTTGAGGTCTTGATGAAATCCGCACCCGCACCCATCGCCAACTCACTGGCGATCCGCACGTTGTCATAGGTTCGCAACTCACCGGTCTCGATGATCACCTTCAAGTGCGCCTCCCCGCACGCTTCCTTACAACGCACGATCTCGTTGAACACACCCCGGTAATCACCCCGCAAAAATTTCCCGCGCGAAATCACCATGTCGATCTCATCCGCACCTTCCGCCACCGCCCAGCGAACCTCCGCCAAGCGCTCCTTCATCCTCGACTGCCCACTCGGAAACGCCGTCGCCACACTCGCCACCTTCACACCACTTCCCTCCACTTCTTCCGCCGCCACCCGAACCAGGCTCGGATACACGCACACCGCCGCCGCCGGCCCCACCGAAGGATCTTCCGGCATGGGCCGCATCGCCTTCGCACACATCTGCCGCACCTTCCCGGGACTGTCCGCACCCTCCAAAGTCGTCACATCCAACATCGTCACCGCCAACCGCAAGGCCGACAACTTTGTCTCGGCCTTGATACTCCGCGTCTGAAATCTCGCCGCCCGTTCCTCGACACCCACTTGGTCGACAGTCGGAATCGACTTCAAATCTGGAAACTCAATCGTTGGGACCCCCATGTCAGGGTTGAACCTAGAGAGCCACGA
Organism: Akkermansiaceae bacterium; assembly: GCA_028822695.1. Taxonomy (GTDB): domain Bacteria; phylum Verrucomicrobiota; class Verrucomicrobiia; order Verrucomicrobiales; family Akkermansiaceae; genus JAPKDA01. The sequence goes on along the minus strand of JAPKDA010000026.1, from coordinate 14,262 downwards.
CTGACACGCCAAGAATCATCGTCTCCCCGGCCCGGGGGGAGCGACAGCCTCTGGCCGTCGACCAAACTCCTCCTCACTTCAGCGAGCACCCCCCCCTTCCCCCAATCAGAGAAATCAGTATAATCAGCGGTTACCCCCCTACCCACCACCCCTAGACGGCAAAAGAGGCGGTCCGAAGACCACCTCTTTTGATTCGCACAACGCGTTCGCCTCAAAGAATGGATGGAAGTCCGCGAAATCATCAATCCCAGATAACCCCGCCCCCCGGCCTCTCAGTTCCCCCTCCCCCCCCTGATAACCGATATCGGATAACTTCCTCCCCCTCGCAGATCCCCTGCGCCCCCCTCCCCCACTTCCAAAAGAACTCCCCGATTACAATTGTCCCCCACCCAACCCGGTATAGGTTCCCCCCATGATCAGATTTCAACTAGGGGAGAAAATCGTCGAAATTGACCCCACCAAGTTCAAAGCCAGAACCATCATCGGCTTCTTCGCCTTCATCGCGATCGTCGCCGGCGTCCTCTCCTCATGGTACACCGTCAAACCCGACGAGGCCGGCGTCATCGTCCGCTTTGGCAAGATCCACAAGACCGCGCCTCCCGGACTCCACTTCAAGGCCCCTTATGGCATCGATCAAGTCTTCAAGGTCGCCGTGAAGCGCCAGCAAAAACAAGAATTCGGCTTTGGCACCCCCGGCGGAAACAACCCGGCCCAATACAATCAGGAAGGCGGCATGAACGCCGAAAAGGAAATGGTCAGCGGAGACCTCAACGCCGCCTTGGTCGAGTGGGTCATCCAATACCGAATCACCGAACCGGAAGATTACCTCTTCAAGGTTCGGAATGCCGACCTCACCCTCCGTGACGCTTCCGAATCCGTCATGCGTGAAGTGGTTGGCGACCGCACCGTCGATGAAGTCATCACAGTCGGTCGACAGGAAATCGAAGACGAGTGCGAGATCAAGCTCCGCGAACTCGTGAAGAACTACCAACTCGGCATGACCATCGATCAAGTCCAGTTGAAAAACGTCAACCCTCCTCAACCCGTGCAAGCTTCCTTCAACGAAGTGAACCAGGCCCAACAGGAAAAGGAAAAGCTGATCAACATCGCCAACGGCAGCTACAACCGCGAAGTCCCCAAGGAACGAGGCGAAGCGGAACGCACCATCAGTGAGGCTGAAGGTTACGCCCTCCAACGCACCAACGAAGCGGAGGGGGACGCCGCTCGCTTCATCGCCCTCTTCACAGAATACGAAAAAGCTCCCCTCGTCACCAAACGACGCATCTACCTGGAAACCATGCAGGACGTCATGCCCACCATCGGCAAACGAATCATCATCGATGAGAAAGCCCAGGGGGTCCTCCCCCTCCTCAACCTAAACAACGAAATTTCCAAGTAACCCCCAACCAACTATCATCATGAAAAATAATTCTCTCGGTTGCGTCATCGTTTTCATCATCGCCATCCTCGGCCTCCTCGCCCAGAGCACGCTCTACACGGTCAACGAGACCGAACAGGTCATCATCACGAAGTTCGGCAGACCCATCGGCGACCCCATCACCGAGGCAGGACTTCAGTTCAAAATGCCCTTCATTCACAAGGTCAACCGCTTCGAAAAGCGCATCCTCGAATGGGATGGTCTCGCCAACGAAATGCCCACCAAGGATAAAACCTACATCATTGTCGACACCTACGCCCGATGGAAGATCTCCGACTCGCTCCTCTTCCTCGAGAAATTGCGCGACGAACGAAGCGCCCAGTCCCGCCTCTCCGACATCCTCGGCAGTGAGACCCGCAACACCATCGCGAAGAACAAGCTCATCGAAGTCATCCGCACCACCAAGGACCGCGAGGTCACCGTCTCCGAGGAATTGGTGGAAGCCGACAAAACCGGCAGCGTCGGACGCCTCGTCCCCATCCGCCACGGCCGCGGAGTGCTCGAAGACGAGATCCTCGAGAAGAGCAGCAAAAAGCTCGCCGAGTTCGGCATCGCGCTCCTCGACATCCGCTTCAAACGCATCAACTACAACTCCCTGGTCAGCCGCGACATTTTCACCCGCATGATCAGTGAACGCCAACAGATCGCCGAACGCTTCCGCTCGGAAGGCGCCGGTGAAGCAGCCAAGATCCTCGGCGGCATGGAACGCGAACTCCTCCAGATCCGTTCCGAAGCCTACAAGGAAGTCGAGATCATCAAAGGTGAAGCGGACGCCACCGCCACCGAAACCTACGCCAAGGCCTATAACCAAAGCCCCAACGCAGCAAAATTCTACGAGTTCGTGAAAACTATGGAGATCTACCCCGAGCTTCTCAACAAGGACTCCACCGTCATCCTCTCTACAGACTCCGACCTCTTCCAGTTCCTCAAGGAAGCTGAGCCGGGCGACGCCGCAGAGTAACAGGCCCGAAAGTGCGTAGGTAAGGCGCGGTCAAAGCACCCGGAGTGCGGAGGCTCGACTCCGCCCGGGAGGGGCGGGGCTTGACCCGGGTGGGGGTGATGAGTCCACCCAATCTCAAGGCCACCCCCGAAACCCTCATCGTCATCCTGATCGACGATTCATTCTCAACGAGCCCCCATCCCTCAGCTCTTCTCACCCTTCGGTTGTTTTTTGATTCCTGAAATTTGGATCTTATTTTGAAATTGGTTCGTGGAAATTCAGCTCCACCACCTCACCCCTCCCGATCTCCCCGGTCTACAAAAAAAAGAGGCGCTGCATTCCGCAGCGCCCCCTGAAAATAGTATTCGAGACCTCCGCCCTAGACGAAGATCGACGTGATCGGCTTGCCAAGATCCGCATCCGCACCAGCCATCCGGAAGGGACGACCACTGGGTGACTTGAGGACCTTGTCAGTCTGCAGACCAAGAGCATATCCGATCGTCGCATTGAAGTCCTGCACGGTGACCCCGTCGGTGTCGACCTTGTGACCGCTCCGGTCCGACTTTCCGTATGCCGTGCCCCCCTTGATCCCTGCACCTGCCATCACGCAGGAGAAACAGGAAGGGTGGTGATCCCGGCCATTGTTGTGCTCGGCCACGATGTTCGGCGTCCGGCCAAACTCGGTTCCGATCACGATCAGCGTCGACTCCAGAAGCCCCTTGTCCTCAAGGTCCTTCACGAGAGCACTGAAACCTTGGTCAAGAACCGCCGCCCGGGCCTCCACCGCGGTGAAGTTATCGTAGTGGGTGTCCCAACCACCGAGAGTGACTTCCACGAATCGCACACCCACTTCGACCAAGCGGCGTGCCAGAAGGCAGCCCTGTCCGAACCTGTCGTTGCCATACGCGCTGCGCACCTTGCTCGGCTCCTGATCAATCTCGAAGGCCTTCAGGTCTTCGCTCTTCATCAACTTGATCGCCTCATCGTAAAGACTGTCGTAAGCCTTAATGTTGGGAGTCTTGTACTTCTCGTGGAAATCCACGTTGATCGCATCAGCCACCGCCAGACGCTTCATGAGGTCTTCCGCGCCAACGGTGTTCGCCCGCTTGGAGTTCTTCAATCCCTGATCGGGACGACCCAGTGGCACTCCGGCATACTCGGAACCAAAGAATCCGGATGTCGCGTTCTTCGGATTCCCTCCCACCGACACAAAGCCGGGGAGAGTAGTGTTTTTCCGACCTTTCAGCCGAACCACCCAGGAACCAATTGCCGGGTGGATGATGGTGCCGCGTGGAGAGTAGCTGCTGTGTAGCAAATACTGACCCTGCTCGTGCGCACCCTGCTTCGAGGTCATCGAATTGATCACACACATGTGGCCGGCCACACCCGCAGTCTTCGGAAGATACTGGGAAAGGTTGAACTCAGCTCCCGAGGCAATCGCCTCAACTGGTCCCGCCACATCCTTGTTCTTCTTCACGTCGAAGGTATCAAGGTGACTCATCCCTCCCGACATGTTGAGGAAGATGACATGCTCGGCCAGCTTGCCCGGACCAGAGCCCTTGCTTTGGGCTCCCAGCGGCGCACTGGCGAGTCCGGCTCCCAACAAGGGCGCCACAGTCACGCCGAGATAGGCACGCGCTGCATTCGTCATGAACCGACGGCGCGTCAGTTCATCGGCTTTCATTAATTCGCAATTGGACATGGTAGTTTAATGTTTAATTGGGGTGTTACTGGACGAAGATGAATTCGTGGGTGGAGATGAGGGCGGAAACGAGATTCTGGTAGCTGCCACGGCTGCCATCCACCACGTCACGCATCAACAAGTTCATCTCTCTCTCTGTGGGAGGACGACTCAGGATAGCGTAGAAGAGGAACCGCACCTTGTCGGAATCCGTGCTGCCATCCTCGAGAGCCTTGTAAACTGCGGCACCACTGTTGCTGACCACCATCTTCTCAACGTGACCGTTCATCACCGCCAGGACCTGGGCCATGTTGGCCTCCTTGTTGGCAGACTCGATGAGCTCGCGATCAGACTGACCGAAGTCCCGCAGGAAATGGCCGACTGGACTTGGCGAGGGTAGCTCCGAGGCACGAGCCAATCCACTGACCGGTCCGGGACGCGATTTCCGTGCCATCATCATGTCTTCGTTGCTACTCCCCTTGTTGCCCGCTTTGAACTCCTTGAGGAGATTGTTCACGTAAGTCCGGTATTCACCCGGAGACTTGATCGCGATAATCTCGCGGCTCAGCTGGGACATGGTCTTCTTGCCAACCATCACCGGCTTGTTCTTGTAATAAATCGTGTTGCTATACTTCCGCTTCGCCAACTTGTCCGGATCGCCAGCGGTCAGCGTCACCAGGGAATCCCAGATCTGCTCCGCACTCATCCGCTCGAGCTGACGCCCGTTGAAGGCCTGCGGCATCCCCGCATCAAATGCCTGCGGGTTAGCAGCAAACTGGAAGGTCTTTGTCAGAAGCAACACTTGTTGGAAGGCCCTGAGGTCGTAATCCAACTCCTTCATCAACGTCGACAGATAGAGCACAAGACCAGGCGTGATCGTCTTGTCCGGCTCCACATACTCATCCACGGGATCAAAAATCGGATTACCCATGATCCGCTTCCACATGCGGTTCGCGATGAGAATGGAAAAACGCTCGTTCTTATCATCAACAATCCAGCTGGCTAGCTCCTCACGACCATCACCGGCATCCTTCCGGTCCGATCCGCGGATCCGCGGTCCGAACGGCGTCTTGCCGGCAATCACCTCACCCGGGTCACCATCCCTATACTGATAATCACTCGGCAACTTGATGCGGGAAGCACCACCACCACCAAGAGTCAGGTAATGCACGTTGTCCTCAAGCCAACGCATCAGGTTCCCAAAATCACTCCGCTCCTCCTTGGCCTCACGCACATCGCGCCACACCTTGGTCCATGGCCCCTTGTTGATCTCGCCCTGACCATGCGTGAACGCAGCCAATTTATAAAAGTCCATCCGCTCCCACTTATTGAACGGACTGTCGTGGCATTGCGCACACTCCATCCGCTCACCGAGGAAAATTCGCATGGTGTTCGACATGTTGTCGAGCGGCATGCCCTTGTCCCTCACGAAATATCCCACCGCACCATTCCCATCCTCCCAGGCACTGCCTTTCGCGGAAATCAACTTCTTGGTGAATTTGTCCCAGGACATGTTGTCCTCCACCGCATGCCTGACGTACTCAACATACGGAGCCGCTGTATTCCGGTTGCCGAACTTGTCCTGCACCCGAAGCAGATCCAACATGTAGTTGGTCATGTGACTGCGATAGCCATCGGTATTCATCAAATAGCCGACCAACAACTGGCGCTTCTCCTCGTCCTCAATCTCTAGGAACGACCGAGCCTCATCCAAAGTCGGAATCCGACCGGTCGAAACAAGGAAACTCCGACGGAGGAATGTCGCATCATTGACCACCGCAGGAACGGTGAGCTTCTTCGACTTATAAAGGCCCGCCACGAACTTATCGACGTTGTAGGCCGCCTTCTTAAGATACTCCGGATCGCGATTAGGCGGGAGCTTGGAAGCTTGGGCGAAAAGGGACTGGGCCAGACAAAAGCTGACCAGCCCTACCAGACCGATTCGGAATGCAGGTGTCATCACAGTTTTAATACGATCTCCACGAGGGTTTTCTTAGGAAGCGTCGAGTAGGAGACCCTACCGGGTTACCACACAGTCTGTCAAATGACGAAAACATCCTCCTCCCCCTCCCCCTCCATCGTCAGACAGCTAAGTCCCTCCCATCCTGCAACTTACCCCCCCGATCGCCCTCAGACCTTCATCCCGGCCCGCCCCTTCAATTGTTTGACCTGATCCCTCAAATGGGCAGCCTTCTCAAATTCCAGTTTGGTCGCCGCCTCCTGCATTTCAGCCTCCATCTCCCGGATCACCTCCACCGCATTGTAGATCGTCTCGTCCTCCGCCACTAGCGCACTGTTGATCTTCTCCGCCTCCCGCGACTCCTTCAGGTAGTCGTGCAAACTCTCCTGCACCGCCCGCTTCACACTCTGCGGAGTGATCCCGTTCGCCTCGTTGTGTTCCCGCTGCCGCTCCCGACGATGCGCCGTCACATCGAGTAAGCGTTGAATCGAATCAGTCACTGTATCGCAGAACAGCACACAGTGCCCATTGATGTGCCGCGCCGCCCGACCCGCCGTCTGGATCAAACTCGTATCGTTCCGCAAAAACCCTTCCTTGTCCGCATCAAGCACACACACCAAGGACACCTCCGGCAAATCCAATCCCTCTCTTAACAAATTAATCCCCACCAGAATGTCGAACTCCGCCGCCCGCAACTGCCGCAAAATTTCCACCCGCTCCACCGCATCCACATCGGCATGGATGTAGCGCACCTTCAAATCCACCCCCTGCAAATACTCTGTCAAATCTTCCGCCGTCTTTTTCGTCAAGGTCGTCACCAAAATCCGCTCTCCTTTCTCCACCCGCCCCCGGCACAGCTCGATCGTATCATCAATCTGCCCTGCCAACGGTCGCAGGGAAACCTCCGGATCCAACAATCCCGTCGGCCGAATCACCTGCTCCACGATCAAGGACGTCCCCCGCTGCTTCACATCAAAATCCTCCACGTCCTCATCCGCTCCACTCACCTTGAATTTCAACTCCCGCACTCGCAACGCATCGATCCCCTTCTTCTTGTCACCATGCGTCGGAATGAATCCCTTGTTCTCCGGCCGCGAATTCACCACCTCGAACGCCGCCGGTGTCGCACTCACGTAAACCCGCTGATTGGTCATCTTGAAATACTCCGCATACTTCAACGGCCGGTTGTCCATCGCACTCGGCAAGCGAAACCCATGATCCACCAACACCGTCTTCCGACTGCGATCCCCCTCAAACATCCCCCGCACCTGCGGCAAACTCACGTGACTCTCATCCACCACCACCAGGTAGTCATCCCGGAAGAAATCCAATAACGTATACGGCCTCGCCCCCGGCTCCCGCCCGGTCAGGTGACGCGAATAATTCTCAATCCCCTGACAGAACCCCATCTCCTCCATCATCTCCAAATCGTAATCCGTCCGCATTCTCAACCGCTGCGCCTCCACCAACTTCCCATTATCCTCAAACCAAGCCACCCGAGCCTTCGCCTCATCCCGAATCATTCCCATCGCCTTCTTCATCTTGTCCGGCGAAGTCACGAACTGCTTCGCGGGGAAAAAAGTGTGCTTCTCGATCCGCTCGATCACCGCGCCGGTCAACACGTCGACGCTCGAAATCCGATCCACCTCATCCCCAAAAAACTCCACCCGGATCGCCGTGTCATCCAAATACGCCGGCTGCACCTCCACCACATCCCCCCTCACTCGGAACTTCCCCCGACCAAACCCTATGTCGTTCCGCTCAAACATCATCGCCACCAACTGCGCCAAAAACTCATCCCGCTCCAACTCCTGACCCTGCCAAACCGGAATCATGCTCCCCTCATAATCATCCGGAGATCCCAAACCATAAATACAACTCACCGACGCCACCACGATCACATCCTTCCGCGTCAACAACGACCCCATCGTGCTCAAGCGCAAACGCTCGATCTCCTCATTGATCGACGAGTCCTTCTCGATGTAGGTATCCGTCCGCGGAATGTAAGCCTCCGGTTGGAAGTAATCGAAATAGCTCACGAAATACTCCACCGCATTGTTCGGAAAGAACTGCTTGAACTCCGAATACAACTGCGCTGCCAAGGTCTTGTTGTGACTCATGATCAGCGTCGGCTTCCCGATCCGCTCGATCACATTCGCCATCGTAAACGTCTTCCCTGACCCCGTCACCCCCATCAAGGTCTGATGATCATTCCCCGCCTCCAGCGATTTCACCAACTTCTCAACCGCCTGCCCCTGGTCCCCCTTCGGCATATAATCGCTGACCAACTTGAAACTCATCCCCCGCCATCCCTAAACCTTCCCCGCACATCCCGCAACCCCCGTCCCCACCTTCAAACATTGAACATCCCACGCCCCCAGCACACTATCCCTCCCAGATCCTCCTCCCCCTGATAACGGATAACCAATAACGGATAACTCAAAAAGTGCTCCCCGACCCCCAAAACGTCACCGAACCCCACAAGGAACTCCGCTTCACGCGTTCCGGACAGGGCCGTCGCTTCTTCCTCGCCGCTGCCGCCCTCACCACCCTCGCCATCTTTCTCGCCGCCGCCGCCTTCACTCCCGGCCTCGAGTTCCCCCTCTGGTGGAGCACCCTCCCCCTCCTCCCCGCCATCGGACTCTTCTTCATCGCCTACCGCTGCGTCCGCTTCGCCTACCTCCTCCTCACCCCCCTCGGCGTCGAAATTTTCCCCTTCACCAAGTCCCACAAAAACCTCCAGGTCATCTACTGGTCCGAAATCGCCCACGCCGAAGTCTCCCCAGACCGATCACTCCTCATCCTCCACTACAACGAGGAGCAAACCGCCGGCATCAAAGCCTCCCTTCGTCCACTCGCCGCCGCCCAACGCCCCCTCCTCGCCAGAGCCATCAAAGGCCGCATGGCCCAACGACTGGAGGCAACAGATTCCTAACGCCCCTCCTCTTCCGCCGATACCACTTCCAACCGCTTCGCCCAACAAAACCCAGCCCCATTCGTGTCAACTCGCGTCCATTCGTGGTTCCAAATTCCTCTCTCCTACTCCTACTCCCCTCCCCAATCAGAGCCATCAGCGAAATCATCGGTCACCCCCCTGCCCCGACTCCCCAAACTTCAGCATTGGCCCCTCCCCCCTCTGCGTACATCGTCCCGCCATGCGCCCACCGTCCGTCCAACTGCAGTCCGTCATCGACGCCTTCGGCCAACAAGGCTGGCAGAGCGAGCAAATCGAAGGCCGCGAAGTCGTCCAAACCGCTTTTGAGGCCCACCACACCCACATCCACCTTCTCGCCCAGGCCTTCCCCGAGCTCAACGCCCTCGCCATCCTTGGCGAAACCCCCATGGCCCTCGACAAACGACGCCTCCCCCTCGCTCTCGAACTCCTCACCCGCGCCAATAAACAACTCACCCTCGGCGGATTCGAATACGACCTCGATCGCGAGCTCATCGTCTTCCGCATCACCAACCTCTTCGAAAGGGACAAATTCGACAAAGACATCGTCTCTTCCATGGTCCACTGCGCCATCGCCGAACTCGATCGCATCACCCCCCTCGCCGCCGTCCTCAACCAAACCGCCGACGACCTCCTCGCCGACCTCTCCCTCCCCCTCCTCCTCGAACGCGAAGACCTCCTCCCCCCCGTCCCCGAATTCGGCGAAGAGGAAGAGGAGCTTTAGGAGGACATCCTCAAAGCACTGAAAGTGCGCAGGCAACGGTCCGATCCCACCCCTTGCCTCCGCCCCGTCTTTACTTCGGTCCGACTTTCCTACCCTCCCCGTCCCAAGGGACACCAACCGGTAACCGGTGGCAACACTACCGGACACCCCCCCGATCTCCGACCAGCTGCCCGGAGGGGCGCGGAACCGGCCCTCGCAAAACATCAGCGGTCATGGTCGACCCCGCCTTCGCCGAGGCTTCGGACGAGCAGGCAGCCCCCAACCGACCAACCCTCCGCCGCCCTGATCACCGATCTCAAAAACCGCGGCCTCCTCGAGGATACCCTCGTCATTTGGATGGGTGAATTCGGCCGCACCCCCTTCATCCAGGGCGACCTCGCCAACCGCCCCAAGTGGGGCCGCGACCACCACCCCTACGCCTACTCCATCTGGATGGCCGGCGGCGGCGTGAAGCCCGGCATCAGCTACGGCGAAAGCGACGACATTGGCTTCAACGTCGCCAAAGACCCCGTCCACGTCCACGACCTGCAGGCCACCATTCTCCACCTCCTCGGCCTCAACCACGAAAAGCTCACCTTCAAATTCCAAGGCCGCCACTACCGCCTCACCGACGTCCACGGCCACGTGGTCGAACCCATCCTCGCCTAAATTAGGAGCGTGGGTTTCCAGCCCGCTTCATCGGTCCGGTCCGCAAAGTAGTGCTGACCTCCGTCCAGCCAAGGTCGTCCGCCCCGATGGCCAAAGACGGCAAACGCCCCGAGAACTGCGCCTACGCCTCCACCAAAAAAATCGCCGCCACCCAAAGAAAAGCCGACGTCCACTACACCCGGGAAGGCTCCCAACTCCTCGCCGAACAAGTCGTCCGCTCCACCAACCTCGCCCTCGACAAAAAATGGCCCAACCGGCCTCCCACCGTGGCATGATCCGTCCCGGTCACAGACCCTCCGACTTCAGAATTCTCAAATCATCAATCATAAATCGTAAATCTCCCATCTGACCTCCGGGTTCCGGGTTCATTCCGCACCCCCTCTTTTCCCATTCCCAATTCGCGTTTATTCGTGTTCATTCGCGGTTCAAATCCCCATCTTCCCATCTTGAAAACTGTCACCATCTACACCGACGGCGCCGCCAAAGGAAACCCCGGCCCCGGCGGCTTCGGCACCCTCCTCATCCTCAACGGAAAAACTTGCGAACTCTCCGGCGGATTCTCGCGCACCACCAACAACCGCATGGAACTCCTCGCCGCCATCACCGGCCTCGAGGCACTCCCCGCCCCCTGCAAAGTCTCCCTCACCTCCGACTCCCGCTACCTCGTCGACGCCATGACCAAAGGCTGGCTCCGCGGATGGAAGTCGCGCAACTGGTCTCGCCCCAACAACCAATACCTCAAGAACACTGACCTCTGGAAACGACTCGACCTCGCGGCCCAAGCCCACGACATCTCCTGGCTCTGGGTCAAAGGCCACGCCGGCCACCCCGAAAACGAACGCTGCGACACCCTCGCCGACTCCGCCGCCCGTTCCTCCAACCTTCCCCCCGACGACGGCTTCCTCGCTGAGGAAGCCCACCTCAACTCCCAAGGCGAATTACTCTAACTCCCAAGGACCAACCAGAGGCTCAAGAGGATGTGGCGCTCAGGCGCTTCTTGGCCAGGAAGACGCCACCCATCCCCAGCAGGTAACAGGCGATGCCAGCCCACGGTCGGACTTCCCCCGTTCGAACTCTTCCCCTCGTGGTTCCCCATCGATGCCCAACACACCGTATTCCGCAAAGTCGCCTCGTTCATACACTCAAAAAAAGCGCCACCTCATCCTCCGTCAACCTCCTCGCCTCCCCCACCGCCAAGCCCGCCTCCAGCACCAGTCCCCCGATCGACTCCCGATGCAAGGCAGTCACCCGGTTCCCCACGGCATGAAACATCCGCTTCACCTGATGATACCGCCCCTCCCGGATCGTCAACCGCGCCTCCCGCGTCGACAAGACCTCCAAGTTCGCTGGCTGCGTGGTCAGGTCTTCGTAGGCAAAATAAATCCCCTCCGCAAATTGCCGCGCCGTCTCCTCGGAAATGTCCTCCGCCGTCTCCACCAAATACGTCTTCCCCACCCCACTCCCCGGCTCGGTCACGTGCTTCGACCAGCGCCCGTTGTTCGTCAGCAACAAGAGCCCCGTGCTCGCCCGATCCAATCGCCCCGCCAAATGCAACTCGTCCCGCTGCGGGTGATCAATCAACTCCATCACCGTGGGATGCTCCGGATCACTCGTCGCACTCAAATAACCCGCCGGTTTGTTCAGCATAAAATACAGCGCCTCCTCAAACGGCAACACCTCGCCCTCCACCGACACCTCCGTAAACCGGTCCACCTCGCTGCGATTCCCCTTCTCCACCTCCCCCCGCACCCTCACCACCCCCGCCGACAACAAGCGTAGCACTTCCTTCTGCGAACGCCCGGTGTGATGGGTAATATAACGATCAAGGCGCATGCGGACGGTAAATTTCAAAGGCCAGAAAGAACGGCTTGTCGTGTTTCTCCATCAACTTCCCTCCCTACTCCCAACACCCCGGCAAGCGCGGCACGGTCTCCTTCACGATCGACAAAATCCGCCGCTTCTCCGACTTCCCCAGATCGGAAAACTCCTCCGACTCGTCCTCCCCGCTCATCACCTCCCAGATCCGCGTCAAGACAAGGTCACGCACCGCATCCGGCATCGTCTCAAACGCCGTGGAGTAAATCATGTAGGAACACCGGTTCTTGAACAAACGCCCGTAGAGCCTCAACTCCCGCAACGAATCCCCCCCCTCATTCATTGGCCCCCGCGCCTCAAATGCCGCAGAGAACGCTCCGTCCCCCTCCACGCCGTCCCCAAGATCCATTTCATCGGTAAATAACATGTAGCGCACGATCTGCTCGACAAGATCCTTCGCCGCCCGGGCCGCCATCCCGTCCGCCTTGATATCGGTCTCCGGATTGATCGCCTTTTGAAGATAAACCAATCGCCGGTATTCCAACGACGCCTTGTTCAGCAAATTGTCCATCTTGCATTGATGCTCCAGCACCATCAGCGCCACGATGTTGCTCGTCTTCGCCAAATACTTCGAGGTGTTGACCTTCCCCTCCAGCGAGGTCCAGTTCGCCCCATTCTCAAAATCAAACTCCACGCCGCCGTCATCCAGCTCCACCGCAATGGTGTTCCCCATGTGCCGCGCCTCACCATGCATCCCCGTCACAAACCACCCCCCCCAACGCGCCTTCAGCGGACTCGCATGCGTCGTTAAAAACGTCCCCGCTCCCAGCAAGGGATGTCCATCCTCCTGCACAAACACCGACCGCACCAACAAACCCGGAACCAATTCCGTGCGCGACGTCCCATGACATTGCAAACAGCTGTTCGCCCTCATCACCCACTCGCCTTCCCCCACCTGATTCACATGCAGGAGATAGAAAACCGGCCCCAACACCGGATCCATCGCCGCCACCTCGATGTCTCCTCCCGGCACATAGCCGACATAGGCGTTGTCCCCGAAAAACACCGACCGTGGATTCTGCGGCGTGATGAGGTTGTTCTGCTTGCTCGTCTTCGAATACACCAGACCCTGCGACTCGATCGGCACCTCTAACTCCTTGAGCACCACCTTCAGCACTTCGAGAGGATCGCTCTTGTCCGGCAACGGCTTCTTTCCCGACTTCCAGGCCGCCGCCAACATCGCCATCGGGTCTGTCGCCACCGCCTCCGAATACTTCGTCGGCTCCATCTCAAAAAAGTCCCGTTGCCCCCAAGCAAGGGGAAGGACAGACAAACAGGCCAGAATTATTCGAATCATCATTAACCAGGAGTAAGAATTACGCGTACCGGAGGGAGAGCCTTACCTCCCATTCCACGGAGTGGGAAGGAATGGGTAAGATCCGCCCAATGATCGACAATCCCTGCCTAGAAACCAAACCCGAAGATTTCCGTCAAAATCCCAAGAATTTCCCGACCTAGGTAACGCTCTAAAGGAGAATCCTTGTGCCAAAACCCCCCAAACCCGGCCAACTCCAGAATGACCAGCAAGTTCCAATTGCCTTTCGCCCTCCCCTTTCCCTCAATAATAGCCATGAAAACGATGTCGTCGTTGGAACGCGCCGACGCCAGAGCAGCGGGTTCTCCCGGGAGACGCAAAATGTCAGCTCTACCGTTACAATCACCAACAAGGAGATCGAGGACTTCATGATCGCGATTGCCTCCTGCTGATCGGCACCTCCCCCACCGCTGTCGCCAAGCACCACAAAATGGCCGACCGCTCCTCCGACAACCGTTACGCCCCCGATCCCGACACCACCACGCCCTCTTTTCCGTCGACCGCCTTCCTCCCACCAGTCCCGCCGGCACACAGCACCTCGTCTCCCGTATCCTCGCCTACGAAAAAGTGACTCACTCAAAAAACTCCAAATTACTGGTCGGAAATCCCATGGGTAGTGGAAATCGGATGCGGACCGCTGACATGCTCATTACCTCCCTCTCCAAAAAACTCATCTCCCGCATGGACTCCTCGTGGGAAGTTTCCGGAGCAGCCGATGTCACCGGCCA
>JAPKDA010000001.1 GCA_028822695.1 Akkermansiaceae bacterium | reverse complement strand
TTCATCAGAGCCGCCAAGCGCGGCAGCCACGCCAAGTATCGAGACCAAGCAGGCCACACCGTCATCGTCCCCCATCCCCGCAAAGACATCCCCATCGGCACCATCCGCTCCATGATTCGCCAAAGCGGCCTCCCAAAGGAACTCTTCGAGTAACCGGGTCAACCCTCTCGATCCCCCAAGGGAACGACTGCGTCCCGCCGTCGTCCAACCCACCCGGCAAAGCCGTAAACTCCTCCGCTTCTTCCTCTTCTCCAAAACTCCTCCTCGCCAATCACATTCAGTCCTCTCCCCCTAGACACTGAAAACCCAGAGCGCCCCCCGCAGCGCCGCAGGCTTTTGGACTGCGGCAATCCTTTCCCGCGATTACTTCGGCTCTGCCCGGCAGTCCGGAACCCGAAAATTACGACGAGTTCGCTCGGACCTCTGCTCGATGCGCGATCTCCGAAAAGCTGCTGCCTCCACTTAGTGTCAGAAGAGAAGGGCCTGTCGCCATCGCACCCGCAATCGACACTGGTGATTCTTTCCGGTAACTTATCGTTCCTCAGCAATCGCCGCCAACCGGACTCCCGTCAAATGCCCTCCTCCGCCTCAGCCCCACCGGTCATCATCCTGGTCGAAACCCAAATGGGTGAAAACATCGGCATGTGCGCCCGCGCCATGCTCAATTGCGGCCTCGATCAGCTGCGCCTGGTCCGACCGCGCGACGGCTGGCCCAATGAAAATGCCCGCGCCACGGCTGCCGGTGCGGACAGTGTCCTCGAAAACGCAACAGTCTACGACCACATCGACGACGCCATTGGCGATTGCCAGCGCGTCCTCGCCGCTACTGCCCGCCAGCGGAGCCTCAGAATACCCGGTCTCGACCTACGCGAAGCGGTCCGTGAAGTCGTCGAGGCTACTCCCCCCCCGAAAACCGCCATCCTCTTTGGTCCCGAAGCCTCCGGTCTCGGCAATGAAACTCTGTCCCGCGCTGACCGCCTCGTCCATTTCCCGACCAATCCTGACTTCCCTTCCCTGAACCTCGCCCAGGCGGTGCTGCTCTTCGGCTGGGAATGGCGGCAAAGCAGCTCTCTAGAATCCGCGACCATCTCCAGCCCGGATCTCCCCGCGACTCGCGAAGAAACCAACGTCTTCCTCACCCGACTCGAGGAGGCCCTCGACAACTCTCAATTTTTTCTCACCCCAGAACGAAAGCCAAACATGCTCCGAAGCCTCCGCGCCTTCGTCACCCGCAGTAACGCCAGCCACGAAGAGATCCGCATGCTCCACGGCGTCCTGACCGCGCTGATCAAAGACTGATCAAACAGCCGCGATCCAGCAGGACCAAATAGAGCGACCGGTGAGAATAGCGCGTGATTAAAGCGCTTTCAAGGCGCCTAGGGAGTGAATCAAAGACGCGGACGTGATCGGGTGAGCCGTGGCGAGCCTTATGGGTTCCGGCTGATTTTCAGGCGCAGGAACAACTGGTCATCTCCGGGCAGGAGGGTCCGGGTGGCCTTGACGGTTTCCACCCCGTTGGTGGTGTCGAGGATTTCCTCGATCACGGTGGCGTCAGCCCACGGGAGGGGCCCGGAAAGGTTCTCAATTTCCACGATGGTGAAGGTGACGTCCGTGGCGGCCAAGTTGCGCGGGTAGGTGATGCTCACCGAGTCGACGGTCATTGCTCGCGTCACCGGGGAGTCATTCACCTGGTTGGGATCCATCTTGAAGGCGTATTCCATCAGGTTAAGGAACGAGTCGCCATCGGCATCCACCATGTCGGCGGCATTGCCCGTGTTTGTGATGATCCCGAAGTGGGTGAACCGCCAGCTTTCCACCGCGGTTCTCCCGTAGCCGGTCAGCCCGATGTCGAAGGGGTTCTCGTCCGCGTCGTTGCTCGCAATATGGATCGCCGCGGATCTGGAACCCAGCGCACCCGGAGCAAAGGTCACCGTGAAGGTCGTGCTGGCACCCGGCAGGAGGGTGGCGTCGCCCAGGCTGCCCACCGTGAAGTCCGCCACGTCGGCACCATCTTTCGTGATGACCAATCCGGTCTCCTCAACTTCAGAGCGCAGAAAGGGGCGGGCAATCTATTCCCGTCCTCCCTATTTCCCAGACAAACTACAGACAACCCATGTTTGCCTATCGGGTAAAATACAAAGGGCAGGGGTTACTCCCTGCCCTCTGACGTTAGATTTTGGGCTGAGCCTAAACCTTATTGTTCAGTTTCTTAAGCTCGGTCTTCTTCGCCTCAAGATTCTTCTCCATCACTTCAATATCCCCCGCCACCTTTGCAATCTGGGCGTAAACGCTCCCGCCCTTTTGAGCGGCCTTCTTCGGGGCGGTCTTCTTCGGGGCGGCCTTCTTAAGTGCGGCCTTTTTCACGGATTTCTTTGCTTGTGGCTGTTTTGCTCCGCATGCCTTGCACTCTTTAGAGCGAGGGTGGACGGGCTTTTTGCACTTCACACAAGGGCGAGAAGGCGCGGCTCTCTTCTTGGCCTTCTTAGGTGCCACCTTCTTTACTGTCTTCTTTTTTGCTGCCATAACGAATGCTGCTTATCCCGCAATGTTGATAGCGTCCACAAAAAACTTCCCCGACGATAGCTAATCGACTGTATTGCGTTGCTTAAAGGGGCTTTATCACACTATTACCCAGACAAACGATCCAGGGACAGCCCTATTCGTAGTTCTCAGCGATCCACTGTGAGGGGTAACTGATTTTTGGACCAATATTGTCTTAGTTCAAGAGAGAGAATTTCTGTTCGAACTCGTTGGGAGTTTTATCGCCCAATGACGAGTGTTTGCGGTGGGTGTTGTAGTAGCCTTCGATCTAGTCGAAGAGTTCGGTACGAGCATCGTCTGCGGACTCGAAGCAGCCATCCTGCAGCATTTCATTCTTCAACGTGCCGATGAACGACTCGGTCCAAGCGTTGTCGTACGGGTTGGCGCGAGCGGACATGCTTTGCTCAAGGCCGGCATTGGCGAGGGTTGCCCGGTATCCTTTGCTTCCTTATTGACTCCCTCGACCGCAAACTTTCCAGGTCCGTCCTCGCCGTCTGCACGGCAATGCGATGGCTCGCCCTGTGGCTCTCCACCGTATAGATCGCCAACCCGTTCTTCAGAGCGTGCCGCACCAAGGCAAGCTGCCGATGATTCAGTCCACATCCTGGCGAGAGCAACTTCCTCATCTCCTCCACCTCCCCCTCCACCAAACTTGTGGCGCAACTCATCCCAGTGCAGATAGCGATCCGCCCGGACCGACTCCTCCCGACTCGCCTCAAGAAGCGCCATCACCCGGCCCTTCTCCGCCGCTTCACTGATGATTTTTGGCCATTTTTGGGGGGCGAGGGAATTTCATGCGTTCCTGCTAATTGGCAGGAACTTCGCAGAGCTTTAGCCGGAGGCCACTTTTTCTGCTAATTAGCAGGGTTTTAGCAGGAAGTCAGCTCCTCTCAGCCCCCCTTCTCAGAACTCCGACTCACCTCTCCCCCAAGCAATCAGAGAAATCAGCACAATCAGCGGTCCAACTCTCCTCATGCAGAAAGGGCCCGGCAGTTGGTAGACCCTCCTTGCGCTGCATGTGTCGCAGTGCAAGGCTCGCCCACCATCATGCCCTCCCGCGGACGCCACCAAAGCACCTCGAAGGAGGGCCGCGTCCTGATTCGCAAGATCGAAGCCATGGATGGGGTGGTGGGAGTCATCATCGGTTACTCCTACGGCGGCAAGTCCCTCGCTAGAAGCAGCAGGACCGGAGCGATCAGGATTCAACGGACCGTCTCGGGAGGACTGAAGGCCGTCACGCAGTCCGCCAAGGGCCTGCAGGAAATTTTCATCCGCACCGAACCTGGTAAGGAGGCGCAGATCGCGGCAGCCGTCCAGGAGCTCGAGTGATCCGCTCCGGTTCCCGGGAAGACCAGCGTGGTTGCCTCGATCGTGGTGTGGTGGAAGAGAACGGGCAGACCTTCTGGCGGGTGGAGGTTACGTTACCGTAGCAAAGGGATTAGTGCCGAATAGCATGGACGGGACGGGCTGCTCCGGCGGCATGAGTCCTCCGATCCCCCTTCCCTTTTTCCCCACTCCCCCGCATGGTCCCCCCGCGCCCATACCATGCCCCTCCTCGACCGCTCCACACTCGCCGATCCCTCCTCCAACGACGAGATCCTGGACTGCTTCCTGTCCTACCTCATCGAGTCCGGCATTGAACCCTACGATCATCAGGAGGAGGCCATTCTAGAGCTCTTTGCGGGGAACAATGTCATCCTCAACACGCCCACCGGCTCGGGCAAATCCCTCGTCGCTCTGGCCCTCCAGTTTCGCGCCATCTGTCAGGGCCGAAAGTCCTACTACACCGTTCCGGTCAAGGCCCTCGCCAACGAGAAGTTCCTCTCCCTCTGCAAGACCTTCGGCCCTGATCTGGTGGGCATGATCACCGGGGACGCCAGCGTCAATCCCGACGCGCCCGTCATCTGCTGCACTGCGGAAATCCTCGCCAACGTCGCTCTCCGCGACGGCCTCTCCGCAGAAGTCGATGACGTCATCATGGACGAGTTTCACTACTACTCCGATCCGGACCGCGGCGTCGCTTGGCAACTCCCCCTCCTCACTCTTCCCAAGGCCCGCTTCCTCCTCATGTCGGCCACCTTGGGAGAGACCAGCTTCTTCGAGAAAGAAATCACCACCCTCACCGGCGCCCCCACCGTCCTCGTCCGCTCCGAGGATCGCCCCGTGCCTCTCGAGTTCTCCTACAGCATGACGCCGCAGGACGAAATGGTCGAAGAGCTCGTCGAGGCCGGCCGAGCACCCATCTACCTTGTCCACTTCACTCAACTCTCCTGCGCCCGAACCGCGCAGAATCTGATGAGCCGCAACTTCTGCTCCAAGGAGGAAAAAGACGCCATCGCCGAAGCCTTGAAGGACGCCGACTTCCGCAGTCCCTACGGAAAGGAAATCAAGAAACTGCTCCGTCACGGCCTCGGCATCCACCACGCCGGACTCCTCCCCAAGTACCGCATCCTCGTCGAGAAACTCGCGCAGAAGGGACTACTGAAAGTCATTTGCGGCACCGACACTCTCGGGGTCGGCGTCAACGTCCCCATCCGCACCGTCCTCTTCACACAACTCTTCAAATACGGCGGACAAAGCACCAAGATCCTCACTGTCCGCGATTTCCGCCAAATTTGTGGCCGCGCCGGGCGCAAGGGATTCGACGATATCGGATACGTCGTCGCCCAAGCCCCCGAGCACAGCATCAAGAATCAACAGGAGGAGGCCAAGGCCGCCGCGAAGGGAAAAAAGAACAAGACTGTCAAAAAGAGGCCTCCCGAGAAAGGTTACGTCAGCTGGGACGAGAAAACATTTCTCAAACTCCAAAGCGCTCCACCCGAACCCCTCACCTCCCGCTTCACCATCCGCCACGGACTCCTCCTCCTCACCCTCGGCCGCAAAGGCGAGGACGGTTGCGCCGAACTCCGCCGACTCATCGACGTCAGCCACGAATCCGACGTCAAGAAGCGCGGCCTCCGCAAACGCGCCTTCGCCCTCTTCCGCGGACTCATCGAAGGCGACGTCCTCCGCATCATCCCTCCCGCCGAACGGACCACCCCCGCCAAGGTCCACCTGAACATCGAGTTGCAGGACGACTTCACCATGAACCAAGCCCTGGGGCTCTACCTGCTGGAGGCCATCCCCCAACTCGACGCCGAGGACCCCGAGTTTCCGCTCAACGTCATTTCCCTCGCCGAGTCCATCCTCGAGGACCCCATTGCAATTCTCCGCAAGCAAGTGAACGCGTTGAAAGGCGATCTCGTCGCCAAACTCAAAGACGAGGGCATGGAATACGACGACCGCATGGAACTCCTCGACGAAGTCGAACATCCCAAGCCCGGCAAGGACTTCATCTACGACACCTACAACAAATTCGTTCTCACCAATCCCTGGGCCAAGGAAAGCTCAGTCCGCCCGAAGTCCGTGGCGCGGGAGATGTTTGAAAACTGGCAGTCCTTCGAAGACTACATCAAGACCTACGGACTCGAACGCAGCGAAGCCGTCCTCCTGCGCCACCTTTCCGAAGTCTACAAGGTCCTCGCCCAAACCGTTCCTCCCAACTTGAAGACCGAGGAACTCGCCGAAGCCGAAACGTTTTTCGAGGAAACCCTGCGCGGGGTGGACTCCAGCCTCCTCGACGAATGGGAACGCCTCCGCAACCCCGACTACGTCCCCCCCGCCGAGCAATCCCTCGAAGAACGCCGCGCCGTCCCGCTCACCCGGAATCGTCCTGCCTTCATCCGCAGCCTCCGCCGATCCGTCTTCGACGTCGTCAAGGCCCTCTCCCAACAACAATGGGAGACCGCCGCCACCCTTGTCGGAACCCCCTGGACCGCAACCACCCTCGCCGAAACCCTGGCCCCCTACGCGGACGGCCACGGCCTCATCCGCATGGACCCCGAAGCCCGCAGCGCGAAACAATTCCGCATCGACGAAGACCCCGGCCCCCGCCTCTGGCGCGTCGAACAAATCCTCGTCGACACCGAAGAGTGGAACGACTGGAGCCTCATCTTCCAAGTCGACCTCGACCAATGCGATCAGGACATGGAGATCCGCCTCACCCTCCAATCCATCGCGCCGATCGGGACGCTCTAGGGCGATGGCAACGATCGCCCAGACGATGACCTGCAGAAGGATGTCGCTCCGAACCAAGGCCACTTCGCGCCAGCGGCGATCCGAGATTTGCGAAAGCTGGCCAGCCATCGGCACCGAAATCATCGACTTACCCACCTGAATGCCAGAGGCACCTCGCGTGACCCTGCGAATAGTAGGCATCCCCGCCAATTGAGTGCTTTGCTCCTCCTCCCCAGCGGCTAGCATCACCGCCGCAATGAAAGCCATCGCCCCACTCTTGCTCGCCCTCAGTATCACCCCCCTCTTCGCCAAAACCCACAAGCCCCTCACCCTCGCCAGCGAAGTCTTCGCCACCGCCAAACCCGCTGACACCGACCATTCTCCCAAGGCCATGGTCGCCGCGGCGGAAAGCTTCCTGAAAACCCTGACCCCCGAGCAACGCAAGCAGGCGGTCCTCCCGATGAACGACGCCGAGCGGCGCATCTGGACCAACGTCCCCCCGAAAGCCAACGTTGGCGGGCTACGCCTCGGCGACCTCAACAAGGAACAACTCGAAGCCTCCATCGCCTTCCTCTCCACCGTCATGAGCACCGAGGGCTATCTCAAGTCCCGCAACATCATGCTCGCCGATGACCTCCTCTTGAGATCGAAAGAGCAGGCCGAACGACGCGGCGGATTCGGCGCGGCAAACTTCTGGGTCGTCATCTTCGGCACCCCCTCCGAAACCGAAACCTGGGCCGTGCAACTCGATGGACACCACGTCGCCAACAACATCACCATCGCCGGCGAAAAAATGGCTATCTCCCCCGCCTTCATCGGCACCCAACCGCATCGCTTCATGCTCGGGGACAAAGAAATCATTCCCATGCAGTTTGAGACCTCCCTCGCCTTCGACTTCATCAACAGCCTCGACGAGAAACAGCGCAAGGAAGCCACCACCGGAAAGACCCGTGGCCGCATGGCCGCCGGGGCCGGCAAGGACGGCGTCAAACCGAAACAGAAAGGCCTCTCCTGCAAATCCCTCACCGCCGATCAACGCAAGATCCTCCTCAAACTCGCCTACCTCTGGCTTGACGACATGCCCAAACGCGCCGCTGACGACCGCCTCAAGGAGATCGACGCCCAACTGGACCAAACCACCTTCGCCTGGCACGGCCCCTACAAACCCGGCAGCGACGCGAGCTACCACCTCTACGGCCCCGGAGTGATCATCGAATACAACGGCCAGGACCTCGGCGGCGACCCCCTCGACCACCTCCACTCCATCTACCGCGACCCCACCAATGAATACGGCTCGAAGTGGGCCAAATAGGGAGGAAGCCCCAACCTCACCAACACCCCCGAAGCCGCCAAGAAACTGGTGAAGTCGCTAAGGAAGAACTCGAAGTAGTCCCGTCTGACACTGCATCTGGACAAACCTGCAATACCCCTCACTTTACCCCCACCGCAGCCTCCACAAAAGCCCTCAACAACTTCTTCTGTCGCTCGTCCTCCGGCACCATGCTCTCCGGATGCCATTGCACCCCGATCAGAAATCGCTCCGCATCCGTCGTCTCCGTCGCCTCCACCACCCCGTCCACACTCCGCGCTACGATGCGCAAATTTTCCCCCAAGGTGCCCACCGCCTGATGATGCCTAGAGTTCACCTCGAACTCCGTCTCCCCAAAAATCCCTGCCAATCGCGAGCCCTTCTCGAGGATCACGGCATGATCCAGCCCGCGGTGGTTTCCTCCCAACTCCGACGGAATGTCCTGCACCAGCGTTCCGCCATGCAGCACATTGATCCACTGGCTCCCCAAACAAATTCCGAGCAAGGGCTTGTCACTCTTTTCAATCCACGCCGTCCCCAACGCTTTCTCAAATCGATAACGATTCTCCGCCAACGGCGCCACCGTCGGATGCGCCTCTTCCCCATACTCCGCCGGCGGAATATCCAAACCACCCGGCATCAATAAACCATCGAGACACTCCAAATAGTCATCAATCGCCTCTGCCCCACTGCTCTTCGGTAAAATCACCGGAATCCCTCCCGCCTCCCGCACCGCATTCACATAGGCCTCTCCATCCACACTCGCGATCCCAATCAGCGGCCGCGCCTCCTCTTCCGGAAGATGATCACTGACTTCCAGGTTCCCAACCTGAAACCCAATCACCCCTGCCGCGGCAACTGCGGTCGTAACGATCCAATGGCGACGATTCATGGCAATAACATCCTTTCCTCTCCAACTATGCCAGAGATCCCCCAACCGTCCAGCCCCCTTAACCAACTCTTAAGGAATCAATTTTCCCGTGAGAGTTTTTTCCGATCTATCGTAAACACCACCTGTCCCGTCTTGCTCTCTTCCTCCTTCTTTTCATCTGCCATCCCCCCACTCTTCGCCTCCCAAAATGAAGACCCTCCGACCTCCCCAAAAAGAGGAGCAACGGCCGTGATGAGTGAAAACGCGAGAACAGAGAAACCTTTGATCATGGCCCCCCTCATACGTCCCCTCAACTCACCTTCTTCACAAAACACGCCTTCAACGCGATCGCCACCCCATCCATCTTGCAGTCGATCTCATGATCGCCCTCCACCAAGCGAATCGGCTTCGACTTCATCCCCGATTTTAGAACCTTCGAGGTCCCCTTCAACTTCAAATCCTTGATCATCGCCACAATGTCTCCCTTCACCAAAACGTTCCCATAGGCATCCTTCACCACCCGCTCCGCGGCCTCCTTCTCCCACTCGTGCCCACAGGTCATGCACTCATGCTTGTCGGGATGCTCCAAAAGATCCGTCATTTCACACATCGGACAGCTCAGTTCACTCATGCCGGAGAAGTAAGCCAATGACCCTCAACAAGGCAAGCGCACCCTATGGCAGGGACCGATCTCCGAGCGGTCCGTCGGTTCAGCGTCCCGCAGAGCCCTCCCCCTCCTGCTTCTTCGACAAAGCCGAACGTTTCTGCCACGGCCCCCCAATGCGCATCCTCACCACCCTTTTCATCCTCCCCTCGGATCACTACCCCGTCGCTGCAGTGCTGCAGCTGCCAAATTAGTGCCTCTCTGCAAATCTCGTTGACACTCCCCCACTCCACCCGCGACCTATTGGCCGTCCATGATCTTCTTCGGCACCCGCGGCGTCAACACCACCCAATCAGAGGGTGAGTTCCACTGCCCCAAATGCGGTGCCGGACAGGAATACCGACACCGCAGCGTCCGCCGATTCTTCTCGTTCTGCAATTTGCCTCTCGTCCCACTCGACAAAATGGGCGAGTTCGTGGAGTGCCTGAGCTGCAAGCGCACCTATCACCCCGACGTCCTCAATTTCCACCCGGAGAAATACCCCTCCGATCTCGAAGCTCATTCCCACCGCGGAGCACGAAAAGTCATGATCGCCATGCTTCTCGCCGACGGCGACATCAAGGACGAGGAGGTCAAGATCATCCACCAGGTCTACTTCGGCCTCTCCGGTCACGCGCTCAGCGAAGAAGCCCTCCGTGCCGAAATCGCCCAAATGCAGGAGTCCGGCGAAACCTTGGCCGACGTCCTCTCCCGGATGCGTGGCTACCTCAACATCGAAGGAGCCGAAGTCATCGTCCGAGCCGGTTGCCTCGTCGCCATGGCCGACGATGAATACCACCACACCGAAAAGGAGCTTCTCTTGGAAATTGCCCAAGGCCTCGGCATGCCCCCGTTCGCCTTCAAAGGCATCCTCCGCTCTCTCGTCAAAGGCGCCAAGCGATCGAAATCGGCGGCCAAATAAACAGCGCTTTCTCCAAGTCTCCCCCTGCCCCAACGGGGCCACTCATTCCATCCCCGGACAAAGTCCCGGGGATCCGGCCCTCCCAAAGTCCGCGACCTGAATGGGCGCCTCATGCAGGGCCGCCTCACTCTCAACCCTCCTCTCCGACCTCTGACCTCCGACTTCTCCTCACCCCTTCACGTCAAAACAAAACACCAAATCCTGATCCCGCAGGTACAACTTCCCTCCAATCACCACCGGGTGCGTCCAAACCTTCCCCTTCGTCCCCTCCCGCAACTTCGTCACCTCCGGCATTGAAAACCGCCCCCTCTCGTTGAAACCATCCGGCGTCGCCTCTACCAAAAACACCGAGCCTTCCGACTCGTCGAGGCAGTAGAGCATCCCATCCGCGTAGTGCACCGCCCCCTTGCTCTTCCCCTCACCCTTCTCACCCCACTTCTTCTCCCCGCCCTTCCACTCCTGGCAAGTCAGCCCTCCCGCATCCGAAAATCCGTAGAGATAACCGTCTACCAACACCACCCCACCATGATGATTCTTCATCACCTTGTTGACCCACACGTCCTCCGCCTCATCCCCATCGATCTTCACCAACTTACTCCCCGCTCCGTATCCCGAACACATGTAGACATGCCCGTCATGATAAATCGGCGTCGGAATCACCGCCGTCCGGCCGCCCTTCCATGGTGACTTCCAAATCAAATCCCCGCTCTCTGCATCCACTCCCGCGAGGTTCTTCATAAACAACTGCACATACTGCTTCTTTCCCTTCACCACCGCGATGATCACCGAAGCATACTGCGCGGCGTCCTCCAGCCCCTTGCTCCGCCAAAGCGTCCGCCCACTCTTCTTGTCCAGCGCCACAATCGCCCCACCCTTACCCCCGGGAGTCACGATCAACTTGTCGCCATCCACGAGCGGTGATTCCGAATAGCCCCAGTTCGGAACCTTCCCCCCAAAGTCATCCACCAAATTCTTCGACCACTTCTTCGATCCGTCCGAGGCATCCACACAGGCCAAATCTCCGTTCGCACTGATCGCATACAGCAACCCGTCATCCAAGGTCGGCGTCCCCCGTGGCCCACCTCCCCAACCCGCGTTGTATCCCTCTCCAGCATCGTCCCCGATGTCCGCACTCCACACTTCATCTCCCCTCGCTGCATCGAGACAATAAATCTGCGCCTTCCCCCGTCGGGTTCCCGACAAATACATCTTCCCTCCCGCGATGGACGGACCGCTATAACCTTTCCCTCCCACCTTCGAGGTCCACAACAACTTCGGCCCACCCTCCGGCCACTTCTTCAACAAACCCTTGTCCGGCGAATGATCCCTCCGATCCGCCCCACGGAACGTCGGCCAATCCGCCTCCCCCCCTCCGGCAGCCACCCCGCCGCCCTGGCTCTTCACAAACTCCTGATCAGCCTCCGCAAGCAAGCCCAACGGCAACTTCAGCACCCGCCCATTTTTCTGCCGCACCGTCACCTTCTCACCCTCCATCTCCACATACTCACCCTCCACCGTTCTCCCCGTCTTCGCATCCGTCCACGACCGTGCTTCAGACACACCACACGAAACCAACAGAGTCAGACCCACCGCCATCCGATTCAAAAAACGATACCCTCTCATATTCATCAATGGTTCCCGGAGTCATCCCCGGCTGTTCTTCCAATACAGGATTACACCCCACATTCACAAATCATTTCATCGATTCTCCGGCCCAAACGGATCGTCTGACTCCTCCCATCCGATCTGCGAGATTGCCGAATCCCCGCGACCCCCCTATACACCCTCCCCTGCCCATGCCTCGACTCAAATACATCCCCGCCCTCCTCCTCGCCGGTACCCTCGCGGCCGAAGAACAAACCGACTTCATCATCGGCCCCAAGTACAACGACGCTCCCGAAACCAAAGTTCACCCCGGCGTCCCCAAGGGAAAAGTCCACCACTTCATCATGAAGTCGCAGGACAGCAAGATCTACAAAGGCATCGCCAAAAGCAAACAAACCACCGTCCCCTACGAGCGCAAAGTTTGGGTCTACGTCCCCGAGCAATACAAGAAAGGTGACGCCGCCCCCTTCATCATCGCCCAGGACGGCTCCTGGTACCGCGACGTCCTCCCCAAAACCCTCGACAACCTCATCCACGAAAAACGCGTCCCCGTCATGATCGCCATCATGATCAACTCCGGCGGCGGCGACGCCCAGGGCAGTCAGCGCGGACTCGAATACGACACCGTCGACAACGTCTACGTCAAGTTCGTCGAAGACGAGGTCCTCCCCCGCGCCAGCAAAGAATGCGACGTCGAGTTCACCAGCAACCCCGACGCCCGCGCCACCATGGGCGGCAGCTCCGGAGCCGCCGCCGCCTTCACCATGGCCTGGTTCCGCCCCGACCTCTACCACCGCGTCCTCTCCTACTCCGGCACCTACGTGAACCAACAATCGCCCAAAAACCCCAAAACTCCCCGCGGCGCCTGGGAATACCACGACACCATTCTCCCCCGCGCCAAACCCAAGCCCCTCCGCATCTGGCTTCACGTCAGCGAACACGACAACGGCCACAACAAAGACGAAGCCTCCCTCCACAACTGGGTCATGGCCAACCAACGCATGGCCGCCGCCCTCAAAAAACGCGGCTACCAATACCGCTACGTCTTCTCGAAAAACTCAGGCCACGTCGACGGCAAAGTCACTCTCCAAACCCTCCCCACCGCCCTCGAATGGCTCTGGGCCGACTACGCGGGCCAATAACCTTTTGGACTGCGGCGGCAGAGTGCCCTTCGTCGCTCCTGACCTCCATAGCCCCCGGGGCGACGGAGGTTTAGCGAAGTGGGGAATGAGGAACGAACGTCGACACCGCTTTCGCGCAGCACCACCGCACCTTCTCCCCACATTCGCTTACCCCAAAGCGGTGTCGCCCCCCCTTTCAGGTCTCCGCCTCCACACTCCAAAATTCACCATCCCCCGCAAGAACGCCCTCCCAATCCCCGTCTCTTCCCCTACTCTCCGCTCTTCCACCCATGAAACATCTCCTCATCCTCCTCTCTTGTCTGGGCTCCGGGTTCTGGGCTCCGGTCTCTGCTGGCCAGCAGCCAAACATCGTCCTCATCATGGCCGACGACCTCGGCTTCGCGGACATCGGTTGCTACGGTTCCGAAATCGAAACCCCCCAACTCGACTCCCTCGCCAAGGAAGGCCTCCGCTTCACCCAGTTCTACAACACCGCCAAGTGCCACTCCTCCCGTGTCTCGCTGCTCACCGGACTCTACTGCGACCAAGCCGGCGGCGCCAAACTCTCCCGCGGCGCCACCATCGCCGAAGCCCTCGCCCCCGCCGGATACCACACCATGATGGTCGGCAAGTGGCACCTCGACCAAGCATCCGCAGCCTCCGGGCCACCCTCCTCCTCCTCGGCCTAGACCCCAATATCTTCAGCGTCCCCTATCAGGGCCTGAACCAACGCCTCATCGGACCCACCGATGAAGGAAAAGTTATTAGTGAGATTCTCTCCTGAAGCACGTAAATACCCTCGCGGCAGACCTTACAATTTCCAGCCATCATCATGATCCGTCCCATCCTACTCCTTGCCCTCGCCCTCCCCCTCTCCCTCTCCGCCCAGAAACCCACCCCCTCCAAGGAGTTTCCCAAGGTCACCATCGCTCCCGAACTCACCCTGCAGAAGTTTGCCGACGCCTCCCAGATCACCAACCCCACCGCTCTCTGCATCGACGGGCAGGGCCGTGTCTACGCCTCCGAGACCCACCGCTGGCGCGTCCAGGTCCAGGACATCCGCCACGGTGGACCGAATAGCAAATTCCTCCGTGACCGCGTCCTCGGCGATATCTCCTCCATGACCCTCGCCGACCGCGAGGCTTTCCACAAAAAGTGGTCCGGAGTGGACAAGGGCTACCTCACTTGGGACCAGTTCGACGATCAGGCCGAAACGATCATCCTCCTCGAGGACACCATCGGCGACGGACACGCCGACAAGGTCACCCCCTTCCGCGACGACTTCAACGAACCCCTCTCCGGTCCCTCCGGAGGACTGATTGAGAAGGACGGCACGATTTACTTCGCCAACATCCCCGGCATCTACTCCCTCCGCGACAACGACGGCGACGGCAAAGCCGAGGAAGTGAAGACCTTGATCGATGGATTCGGCGTCCGCGTCAGCTTCTCCGGTCACGACATGAACGGCTTTGCCTTCGGCCCTGACGGCAAACTCTACTGGTCCATCGGCGACCGCGGCTACCACGTCGAACAGGACGGCAAAACCTTCTCCCGCCCCGACTCCGGCGCCATCTTCCGCAGCAACCCCGACGGCTCCGACTTCGAGGTCTACGCCTTCAACCTCCGCAACCCCAAGGAAATCGTCTTCGACGAATTCGGCAACCTCTTCACCGTCGACAACGACTACGACCACGGCGACCACGAACGCATCGTTTACGTCATCCAGCACGGCGACACCGGCTGGAAGGAAGGCCACCAGACCTTCGTCTCCTTCAGCAAATACGCCTTCAATCACGTCGGCCCGAAACCTCCCCGCAAGGAGGACCAACTTGACGCTTGGATGAACGAAGGACTCTGGCAACCCCGCCACGAGCGCCAACCCGCCTACATCATCCCCCCCATCGACCTCACCATCAACGGGCCCTGCGGCTTCGCCTACAACCCCGGCAGCACCACCTTCCCTGATCGCTTCGCCAAGAACTTCTTCGTCGTCAGCTACGTCGCCGCCCCCAACCGCTGCCTCATCCAAAACTTCTCCCTCAAACCCGACGGCGCCTTCTTCGCGGTCAAGGAAACCTCCGAGTTCCTCAAGGGCATCGCCATGACCGACCTCGACTGGGGCTACGACGGCAAGATGTATATCTCCGACTACGGCGGCGGATGGGTTCGCCCCAACAACGGCAACATCTACACCCTCTTCGACCCCAAGCGCCTCGACGACCCCGCCGTCCAGGAGGTCAAACAACTCTTCGCAAAGGGCCTCCCCTCCCTCGCTCCCGAAAAACTCTTCGACCTCCTCGCTCACCCCGACCAACGCGTCCGCAAACGCGCCCAGTTCGCCCTCGCCGAACGCGGCACCGCCTCCCAACCGCTCTTCGAAAAAGCCATCGCCACCGACCAACCCCTCCTCCGACGCATCCACGGCCTCTGGGGACTCGGCCAACTCGCCTACAACGATCCCGCCGCCCTCAAATCACTCAGCACCCTCCTCAAGGACAGCGAACTCGAAGTCCGCGCCAACGCCGCCCGCACCCTCGGCAATCACCCCGAACAGCTCGCCCCCTACCGCGAAGGGCTCCTCGCCCTCCTCAACGACCCCTCCCTCCGCGTCGCCTCCCTCGCCTCCCTCGCCCTCGCCAACGAAGGCCACAAAAGCATTGTCGACCCCGCCCTCAAACTCATCGAACAAAACGCCGACAAAGATGTCATCGTCCGCCACGGCGGCATCATGATGCTCGCCAATGCCGGCAAGGCCCCTGACCTCGCCAACCTGAACACCCACCCCTCCCCTGCCGTCCGCCGCGCCGCCGTCCTCGCCCTGCGCCGCCAGAAGGCCCCCGAAATCGCCACTTTCTTCGACGACAAAGACACCTCCATCCGTCAGGAAGCCATCCGAGCCGCCTACGACGAAAACATCCGTTCCGCCTTCCCCGCCCTCGCCCGACGTGCCCCCGAGATCGGCAAACGCGTCACCCCCGAGGTCAAATACCACCCCCTCTCCGCCCGCCGTGCCATCCACGCCGCCTGGACCCTCGCCCGCCCCGAAGACCTTGCTGTGGTCATTTCCATCATCAACGACCCCGCCATCGACTTCCGCGTCCGCCGCGACGCCCTCGTCGCCCTCCTCGATTGGAACAACCCACCCACCCCCGATCCCGTCACCGCCTTCGTCCGCACCCTCCCCACCGACCGATCCCCCCTCACCAAGGCCATCGCCGAACGACTCCAACCCTTCCTCGACGCCGCCACCACCGACGAGGCATCCGCCAAACTCCTCCCCTGGGCTCTCAAACTAACGAAGCAGGAAAAGCTCCCCGTTTCCAAAGAGCACCTCGCCAAATACCTCACCAACCTGAAGACCCCCGAGGACGCCCGCCTCCTCGCTCTCGCCCTCCTCGCCGATCGCCAAAAGGCCACCGACGAATGGAAGAAAGCCCTCACGGCCCTCACCTCCGACAAGAGCGACCGCGTCCGCGCCCAGGCCCGTGAAGTCCTCCTCAAGATCAACCCCGACGAGAAGGCCCTCCAACTCTTCGCCAAAACCCTCGGAAGCGACAAGGCCACCATCACCGAGAAACAACTCACCCTCGCCACCCTCACCAAACTCACCGGCCCCGTTGCTGCCGCCATCATCAAGGACAACGTCAACAACCTCGCGGCTGGCAAAGTCCCCGCCGCCCTCGCCCTCGACGTGGTCCTCGCCGCGGAAGCCTCCGACTCCGAGGAGGTGAAGACCGCCCTCGCCGCCTTCCGCAATGCCATCCCCAAGGACGACCCCCTCGCCGAATGGAAACTCCTCTGCGAAACCGGCGGCAACGTCGATGAGGGCAGGGCTCTCTTCTACGGCCACGGCGTCGCCCAATGCCAACGCTGTCACACGATGCACGGCGTCGGCGGTGACGTCGGACCGGAACTCGGTGCCATCGGCAAAAAACACGAGTCCGACTACCTCCTCCGCTCCCTCCTCAACCCCCAAGCCGAAGTCGCCGAAGGCTACGGCGTCGGCTCCCTCACCCTCAAAGATGGCTCCGTCGTCGGCGGCAACCTCCTCCCCAACGACAAAGACGGCAACGTCCGCATCAAAGTCGGCGAAGAGCTCAAAATCATCAAGCCGGACCAAATCGCCACCCGCTCCCAACCCATGTCCGCCATGCCCCCCATGAACGGCATCCTCTCCAAACAAGAACTCCGCGACATGGTCGCCTACCTCGCCTCCAGCAAAAAAGACAAGACCGACGACGGCCACAAGTAAAGTGGTGCCGGCTTCCAGCCTGCAAGAGGTCCGACGGAATTCCCATTCCGTCCCCCCCCTGGGACCGCGGACTTTAGTCCGCCCCATTCTTCCAGTCCCCTCCCTCGCCCTCGTGGCTGCGGCATCCTGCCGCAGGCCGTTCCTGCGGCGTCAGCAAAGTGACCGTCCCGATCGTCACCAAACCCCTCCGGCGCAGCCACACTTCTCCCACAGTGGCGTGACCGTCTCGGTCACAGACCCTCCGACCTCCATCCCCACCCCCAAAATAATCAGAGCAATCAGCGGTCAAGCTCCCCGCTCCGGGTTCCAAGACCTACTAAATCTCCAACTCTTTCCTAATCTCCTCCAACCGCTCCTCCTCCATCTCCACCAAATTCCCCTCCGCCGGAAACACCCCGCCCTGCACATCCGCAACATACTCCCCAAACGCCGCCACCCGCTCCCCCTGCAATCGCCGATTCTCCTCCGCAAAATTCCGATACGCCTTCGCATGCCGCGGCAACCGCTCGTCGTAATCCCCCAGGATGTCATCCGAGAACAAAAACTGCGTATCGCACCCCGTTCCCGATCCCAATGACATGATGATCATCGTCGTCTGCTTCGACAGAAAACTCGCCAACTTGTGCGGCACACATTCCATCTCCGCCCCATAGGCCCCCGCATTCTCGAGATCCTTCATGTGCTGATAAATCCCTTTCGCCTCCT
Organism: Akkermansiaceae bacterium; assembly: GCA_028822695.1. Taxonomy (GTDB): domain Bacteria; phylum Verrucomicrobiota; class Verrucomicrobiia; order Verrucomicrobiales; family Akkermansiaceae; genus JAPKDA01. Next base: position 54,529 of record JAPKDA010000001.1, on the reverse strand, counting down.
CCACCGTCTTCCCGATCGCCCGGTAGTTCGTCCAAGTCACCTGACGCGGACTCATCCCCAAATGCCCCACCACCGGAATACTCTCCCGCGCCATCGCCTCCACAATAAACGGACTCGCCGAGGAATACACTGAACTCGCCCCAAGCTCCAGAGCCCGGTAGCCCCACCGGATCCCCTCCTCCGGACTCGCCAGCCCATTCGGTGTCGCCGCGGAAATAAAACTCTTCGGCGCCGCCTCCACCAATAACGGCAAGCGCGCCTGCGTCTCCGCCGTGTCAAAACTACAACTCATCAAATCCACCCCCGCCGCCTCCGCAGCAGCCGCCTCCTCCGGCGATTTCACATGAACATGTGTCAAACAACGCTCCCCCTTCAATTTCTGCAGATCATAAACCGTATATTTTTTCCGTGGTCGAAGCATGCCGACAGTGTGCCTTTTCTCCGCCCCCCAATCAACTCCATCCTCACTCGGGAAGGCCTGATGGGCTTCACCAAGCTCGCCTTCGCTGGCGGCCGCGACACGATCATCCACAGCATCTCCCCCATCGATCACCCCCCGACAACTCGGAGCCCTCACCAAACTCCAGTCCGCCATCAAAAAACCCTCCAAGGCCCCATCTCTCCCTCAATATGGTGCGTGGCTTTGTAAGCCGCTCCCCAACCGCCGCTCCTCATTCAACATTCGATGTCCTCCATTCAATGTTCGGCCTTCCCTCCCCCTGGGACCGCGGATCTTCAGTCCGCCCCCCAACCCCAGCTCCCCATTCGACGTTACGCATTCGTTGTTCGACGCTCTCCCCCCTCCCTCAATTCCCCTCGCAAGTTCCCCCCTCCCCAAGCAGTGTCCACAACCCATGAATCGCTCCCTCATCACTAATAACCGATAACGGATAACCGCGGCATCGCAGCTACCCCCCAATCTTCCACAAATGCGTCTCCGTCCGCATCAGCAGCGCCCCGTCCACAATCGCGGGTGACGCAAACACCCGCTCTTCCAAATCGATCTCAAAATCCACCGTCCCCTTCTCCGGCGAAACACTCATCACATAACACACCCCGTCCTCGGTCTGACAATACAAGGCCCCGTCCACCAAAGTCGGCGACGAGGAAAAGTTCCCCATCAACTTGTTCTTCCACTTGATGTCACCCGTCTTCCCGTCAAAGCAAGTCACTGATCCGGTATCATCCAACACATACAGAACTCCATCCGCCGCCACGAAGGACGGCGTTTTCGGACTACCCTTCTTCGCCGTCCATGCCACGTGCGAATCAGTCACATCCCCCGTCGCTCCGGTCAACTTGATCGCAAGCATGACCGGCTTCATAAACCCCGTCGACATATAGAGAGTGCCATCCATCTCCACCGGCCGGGGCACCACCGAAAAACCCTCGTCGTAGGCGACTTTCCAAATCAACTTTCCATCTACGGGATCATAGCCCCCGACCATTCCACTCGCCGGACTGACCAACACCTTCCGGCCCCCATCATCCACCAACAGCGGAGTCGCAAACGAAAAACTGCGTTTCACCTCCTCGTTCCGCGGAGTCTCCCACGCCACCTTCCCGGTCGACGTCTGCAAAGCCACCAACTTCGGGTCTTCCTCGCCGTCCGCACTGAAAATCAGCAAATCATCCACCACGATCGGTGAACTCCCCCCGCCATGCATCGGATTGTACTTCACTTTCGTCTCCCACAACACCTCTCCCGATTTCAACCCCAACGCCGCCGTCCCCATGTGCCCGAAGTGCGCATAAACAACCCCGTCCCGAATCACTGGCGTACTACTCGCCAAACCATTCTTCGCATGCTTCGCCGAAAGCTCCTCCTCGGTCGGCTCAAACACTCTGTTGCTCCAAACCGGATCCCCACTCTTGAAATCGAATGCGGTCACCACCAATTCCGTCTTATCATCACCCTTCAGCGCCCCCGTCAAAATCACAAGCCCCTGGCTCACCACCGGCGACGACCAACCCCGCGCCTCCACCTCGATCTTCCACGCCACCCCCTTCTCCTGACCCCATTCCTTCGGAGCCTTCCCTCCGATCCCCTGACCCGTCGGCCCACGAAACTCCGGCCACTCGCCTTGCCCCATCGCAGCCCCACTCAAAACCACCGCAAAACCCAAACTGCTCAAATTCATCTTCACCGCCTCCTAAAACCCTCCCCCGGGACAAGTTCTTTCACGTTTCGCCTCCTCCCTGATAAGTCCCTCGCTTCCTCACCGTTCTATTCCACCCAACATGATCCCTCTCCCCTCTCTCTCCCAGTTAAAGAACTCCAATCTCTCCTGAAAAAAATTCGCCAACAGGGCTTTTCCGCCCCCAGACTCAATCCGTAGCTGCTGCGGCCGCAGCACTTCACTCTCCATACCAACCAAATCATGAAAACCAACATTATCATCACCCTCGCCCTGCTCCCGGCCTTCGCCATGGCGCAGGATAAAATTTCCGTCCTCATCCTCGATGGACAAAACAACCACAAGTGGCAACAGACCACCCCCGTCCTCAAGGAAGCCCTTGAAGAAAACGGCGTCTTCACGGTGGCCGTCTCCACCACCCCACCCAGAGGCGCCAAGCCCGAGGCATGGGAGAGCTGGAAGCCCGAGTTCGCCAATTACGACGCCGTCCTCACCAACTACAACGGTGAAATGTGGCCCAAAGCTGAACAAGAGAACTTCGACAAATACGTTAAAGGCGGCGGAGCCCTTGTCGTCATTCACGCCGCTGACAATTCATTCGGCAAGTGGAAGGAATATAACGAAATGATCGCTGTCGGCGGTTGGGGCGGACGGAAGCTCTCCAAGGACGGCACCTGGCTCCACGCCGTGGACGGCAAGATCGTTCGTGACGACACCACCGAAGGCGGCTGTGGCAGCCACGGCCCCCGCTCCCCCTTCCTCGTCGAACACATCGACACCGAACACCCCATCACCAAAGGACTCCCCGCCAAATGGCTCCACGCCAAAGACGAACTCTACTGCAAACTCTGCGGCCCCGCCAAAAACGTCGAAGTCCAGGGCACCGCGATGTCTCCACAGACCAAGCGCAACGAACCCATGCTCCTCACCATCAGTTACGGCAAAGGCCGCGTCTTCCACAGCCCCATGGGTCACGACGTCGAGGCCATGCGCTGCCGCGGATTCTACGAACTCCTCCAACGCGGCACCGAGTGGGCCGTCACCGGAAAAGTCGTTAAAACCGCCGAAGTCCCCGCCGACTTCCCCACCGCCGACAAAGTCACCCCCGTCCCCGCTCCATAATCACAAGTGCCTGGGGCATCCTGCCCCAGGCCGTGCCAGTGGCGTCTCGCCGCTGTCTTTCTTTAAAGCCCGGGACGCAAGTCCCGGGCTTTTTCTTTCCCCCCTCCCGTAGCGGAAGCACTGCGTGCTTTCGGAGGTTCAACCGCAACAATCAGCCCTCCTCCCTCCCTCCCTCAACCAACTTCCATCGCAAGACTACTCCGTCCCATGCGCCGGAGCCCCCGTCCTCTGCCCATTCAGCGACCCATCACCTTTCTTCTTCGCCGGCGCCTTCCCCTCCGCCCTCTTCCGCGAAAATTCCATCTTGAACGCCCGACCATCCTTACTGTCCATCCGTCCCTCCCGCACAATCCCTTCCTTCGTCACCCTCTTCGTCAACCGGCAGTTCGCCGTCAACCGCTCCGCTCCGTTCTCTCGCGGCGTGGACTCTCCTACTTCCCCCGCGTCCGGAACACAAACACCCCCTTCTTGTTCCCGATCCCGATATCGCTGAGCCCGTCGCCATTCACATCGGCCACTGCCACCTGCGTCCCCACCCCGGAATCATCATCCAGCAAGTGCGGCACAAACTCCGCCCCGCCTTCCCCGCGCTTCAGCTCAAACCAATAAATCACCGCTGGACTCTTCGCATCGGTATCGTTCCCGTCGTGCGCCCAGTAACGCTTACCCGTCACAAAGTCAGTCAATCCATCGCCGTTGAAGTCTCCCAATTCCAACGCATGCGTCTGCGTGAACTTGATTCCACCCACTCCCGGCTTGTCCTCCGTCGGCATCAACTCGTGCTTCGCAAAGGTCACCTTCCCCTCCACCTCCACATTCTCAAACCAGGCCAGTCCCCAAGCGTGCGCCGCCAAACTCGTCACCACATCGTTGTCCCCGTCTCCATCGATGTCGTAGACCAACATCTGCGCTCCACCCTTCTCACAGAACTGAAACCGATGAAACCCCCACTCCCCCTTCACCGGATCCTTCGGCCCCTCATACCAACCCTCCTTCTCCAACACATCCATCCGCCCGTCCCCATTCACATCCCCAACTCCCATTCCATGGTAATACGGTGACTTCGTCCGCGATGGCGAAATCGCACGGAACGTCCACGGCTTCTCAACCGCCGACCAGTCCGCCGTAAAGAATCCAAACTTTCCCTCCTTCATCGCCACAAACTCCAACTTCCCGTCCCCGGTGATGTCTGCCATCCCCTGCGATTCATTCCCCACCGCCTCCGCCACCCGGTGCATCGGCCACTTCTCTGACGGCTCCGCCGGCTGCAGATACAAATCCAAGTGAAACACCCCCGTGTGCGAAATATTGAACACGTCGCAACGCCCATCCCCGTTCGCATCAAAGGCCCAACTCAAAAACGAACTGTGCGCATAACCCTTCGGCCCCGTCCCCTCGCCTTCCCGAAACCGATGCTCTTTCTCAAACGCAGGTCCCTCGAACCACAACGGCCCCGCCACCAAATCCAAATTCCCATCCCCATTCATGTCCCCAAAACTCGCCCCCTCCGTGAACACCTTGTCGTGCAACACCAAGCGCTGATGCGACTTGCTCTCCACCACCTTCGCCGCCGTCAAAACGAACAGCAACCCAACCGGCAACAATAAACTCAGTGTCTTCATCATCTTAAACCTATGGCGTGACCTGCCTGCCCTCCGAAGCCTTTCGCAAAAGATGGCCTGCCCTTCCATCGCTTTTGCGAAGAAGGGGTCCCGGTCGCCTTCAATACCCACAAAATTCGTGGAGTCATTCAAGATTTCTGCCCAGCCAGCCCCTCAATTAACTCCCTCTCCCCTCGCCACCCCGAATCCCCCAACTTCCCCAAAACCTCCCCAAACCCCGGCACCACCACGCCCTCCTCAATCTGCTCCTCATCCCGCGGAAACCCCTCCATCCCGAGCACCTTCTCCGCCAAGTGCAAACACGCCCAGGCCCGCCACGTCCGCAATTCCGCCCGGAGACCACTCATCCGCGTCGCTAAATGCTGATAGTGCCTCACCGGATTCCCCAAAAACTCGTCCTCCCCGGCATGCCCAATCACCCAGCACTTCGCCGCATACGGCAGCGGCCACTCTAACAACTCCTCCTCATCTCCCTTCAAATCCACCATCAGCGCCTTGTTCATCTGCAACAAGGCCTGCGCCGGCTTCCCCTCCATCCACAACGACTGCGCAAATTTCAAGGCCCCGACATAAAACCCCCGCCCGTAATCATCCCGGCACGCCGCCATGTCCCGCGCCGTCCACACTTTCTCCACCTCCGGCAAATGCGGACAGCCCTCCCGCTCCGCCAAATGACAACGCTCACCCATCCTTCCGAATCTGCGAGAACAACCACTTCCACACCTCCCCATCCGAATACGTCGCCGTCCACGAATCATGCCCCGCCTCCGGATACACCCGGTGCTTCGGCTTCCCTCCCGCCGCCTTCACCGCCTCCACAATGTCCTCCGACAACTTCGCGGGCACGATATTGTCCTTCCCGCCGTGAAACACCCATAACGGTAAATCCTTGTACTTCACCGCCTGCTTCGGATCACCACCTCCGCACACCGGCATCGCCGCCGCAAAAAATTTCGGCCGCCGACTGATCACATCCAGCGTCCCAAATCCCCCCATCGACAAACCCGTGATGTAAATCCGCGACGTCTCCACCTTCCCCTCCTTCACCATCCCATCGACCACCTCCAACACCATTGCCATCCCCCAACCGGGCTCCGCTTTCATCGTCAGGCCCCCCCCACCCCTGAAGTTCCCATCCAGATTGGACCACCAAACTCCCCGGGCGCATTGCGGCGCAAGAACGCGACACGCCTTCTTCTCTTTCTCGCACCACGCCACGAGATCCTTCACCCCGTGCTTCAGCTGCGCCTCATTATCACTCCCCCGCTCTCCAGCCCCGTGTAAAAACACCACCAAGGGCAACTTCTCGCCCTCTCCAAGGGTCGCCAAGCGATAGGGCAGCTTCCTCTCGCCCTTCTCCAAAACCTTCCCCTCAAAGACCGCCCGCCAATCTTTCTCCTCTCCCATCACTCCACCCACCATCAAGCACCCCGCCACCAACATCAAGAGCCCGTTTTTCATCTCCAAACCCTAGCGTCCCCACCCCCCACGACGATCACATTCTCTCCCCCCGGATCGGGGACGGTCGCTCCGCGCCATCCGCCAGGGCCACCCCCGCCTGCCCACCCAACGATACCACCCATTCCCATTCGCGTGAATTCACATCCATCCACGGTTCTCTCTCTCCGGGCTCCAAATCCCCTACCCCTTCCACTCCTCATCCTCCAAAGCCTTCGCCGCCGCAGCCATCTCCGCACTCTTCTTACTCGACCCGGTCCCCATCCCCAACGACTTCCCGCGCCACACCACCTCGGAGATAAAATGCTTCAAGTGATCCGGCCCCTCCTCGGAAACCACACGGTAAACCGGACCCTCCCGGTGCATCGCCTGCAGAACCTCCTGCAATTTTCCCTTCGGATTGCTCAGATCATCACCCTCCATCGCCTCATCGATCGACGGTTGGATCACCTTCATCATGACTTCCCGCACCTTCGAAATCCCTCCGTCCAAATGCAAGGCACCCATCAACGCCTCAAAGGCATCCGCCAAATTCGACTCCCGCTCCCGCCCCTGATTGCTCTCCTCCCCCTTCCCCAGATGCAGCCACTGACCCAACTCCAATCGCCGGGCACACTCCGCCAACCCACGGCGCGACACCACACTGGCCCGCAACTGCGTCAAGCGACCTTCTGCATCCTCCGGCAGGGCCTGAAACAAATACTCCGTCAACACCAACTGCACCACCGCATCCCCCAAAAATTCCAAGCGCTGGTTGTCCTGGCTCCCTTTCGCCGACTCCGCCGTCTGACTCGGATGCGTCAACGCCTGCCTCAGCAACTTCCGATTCCCGAAAGTGTAACCCAGCTTTTCTTCCAACGTCTCCATGTTCAAGAACCTCCTGCGAAACGGACCCTAACCGCTCATCGCCTTCAGGAAAAGGCTTCCTGGACGCCCCAATCTCGGGGCGGAGACGGTGGGGTGATCGACGGGATTTGAACCCGCGACAACCAGAATCACAATCTGGGGCTCTACCAACTGAGCTACGACCACCGTCTCCGAGGCCGGGACTTTAAGCGCCGATTCCCCGATTTCAAGGCCGAATTCGACCCCTTTGGCCCCTACTGGCCCTGCGCCGCGAAGAACCTCTTCACGATCGGCTTATTCAGGAGCGCCAGAACCAAAATCGGATAAATCGCCCCAATCACCGGGGTCAGCACCCCCGTCGCCAGCTGGGTGTATTTCAGCACGTTGAGCTGCGTCTTCATGAGAGTGTCGGCGTCCGTCATCAAGGGATCAATCAGCTCATCCACAATCGGCTTGGTCATCACGAAAAACAAGATCAACCCCACGAACTTCAGCGCCAACGAGACATAGGTATATATGTTCGACAGCTTCACCCCCTTCGCCCGAGACTTCACCAGATTGATCCCGGCCACCAGCAGGAGAGATCCGAGGATCACCGTGAACACGAGCCCGAGATAGGTCATCGGCTTCATCTTCTCCATCAGATCTAACGAAACCCGGTTGTACTCCTCCATCCCCGGCGCACTCGCACTCTGCGTCTTCTCCAAAATCGCTCTTTGAAACTGCATCATCACCACCGAACCCACCGACATCAGCAGACCCAGGCCCCCGAACACAATGTGCATCACCCCGAAAACCTTGATCCGCTTGGGCTCCAAAATCGGGGGTCCACCCGTCAGTCCCGCGGACATCGCGGCCTGATCAACATCGCTCATTCGCCACTCATACCCAATTTCCGCCCCCAGCGCAGCCCGGAATTCCCCCAATCCAAGGCCTCCAATTTACCCCTTTGCGGAGGCCCAAGCCCCGGCACCGGATCAACGTCCCTCTCCTTTCCCAACTCAGAGCCAATCAGTGAAATCAGCGGTCAACTCCCCCTCCCCACCTCACAACCCCAGTCTCCCCCTCCTCTCCAATCTGCGGAAATCTGCATAATCTGCGGACCCAATCCCCGCCATCCAGAGTACCCACCCCCAAAAATCCCCCCCCCAACCACAATTCCGCTTTGCTCCCCGTCCCCCATCCCCCCAAGCTCCTGCCGACTCATGAGCGACTCCGTCACCGATGCCCTCCAACGCCTCACCGCAGGCACTGCCAAAGTCCTTTCCGAAAAGGAACTCGCCGACAAGCTCCGCGAGGGCCGACCCCTCCGCGTCAAACTCGGCGTCGACCCCACCTCGCCCGACATCCACCTCGGCCACACCGTGGTCATGGAGAAACTCCGCCAGTTCCAACTCCTCGGCCACCAGGCCGTCCTCATCATCGGCGACTTCACCGCCAGCATCGGCGACCCCTCCGGCCGCTCCACCACCCGTCCCCCTCTTTCCCGCGAGGACATCCTCGCCAACGCCGAAACCTACACCTCCCAGGCCTTCAAGGTCCTCGACCCGGACAAAACCGAGGTCGTCTTCAACGGTGACTGGTTCCGGAAGATGACCTTCGAAGACGTCCTCCGCCTCAACGCCCGCGTCACCATGCAGCAAATGCTCCAGCGCGAGGATTTCAAATCGCGGATCGAAAAAGGTCAGGAAGTCCGCCTCCACGAAATCCAATACCCCATCGTCCAAGGCTGGGACTCCGTCGAAGTCCGCGCCGACGTCGAAATCGGCGGCACCGACCAACTCTTCAACATCCTCGTCGGCCGCGACCTCCAAAAGGAGGAGGGCCAGCCACAGCAGATCGTCATGACCATGCCCCTCCTCGAAGGACTCGACGGCGTGAAGAAGATGTCCAAATCCTACAACAACTACATCGGCGTCTCCGAAGCACCCAACGACATGTTCGGCAAGATCATGAGCATCTCCGATGAGCTCATGGACCGCTACTACACCCTTCTCCTCGGCGAACAACGCGACGCCGCCCTCCACCCCATGGAGGCCAAAAAGCAACTCGGCGCGAAAATCACCGCCCGCTACCACAGCGAGGAGGATGCCAAAGCCGCCCGCGACGATTGGGAAACCCGCTTCTCCAAACGCGACCTCGCCTCCGCCGAGCTCCCCGAGCTCTCCACCGCCGACCTCCCCGCCGACACCACCGTCCTTACCCTCGTCAGCCACGTCTTTGAGACCTCCTTCGGGCTCAAAAAATCCAATGGCGACCTCCGCAAGCAGTTCATCTCTGCTGGCGCAGTCCAACTCGACGGCGAAAAGATCACCGATCCCAGCGCCGGCATCGCCCCTACCGCGGGTCAAATCCTCCGTCTCTCCAAAAAACACTCCGTCCGCTTCATTTAGAGACACTTTGTTCTCCAGCTCCGCGTATCCCCTAGATCCCTTGAACACCATGCGCAGTCTCCACCTCCTCCTTCTCCCCCTCTGCGCATTACTCTTCGCCAACTGCGCGACCCCCAGCGGTGGCCCCGCCCCCGCCTCCCGCCTCGCCACCCTGCGCAGCCTCGGCTACACCCCCTTAAAACTCGATCGCGCCTCCCGCGACAAACGCTACTCGGGTCGCTTCCACGTCAACGCCACCCCTGTCCGCTTCCTCATCGACTCCGGTGCCAACAGCACTGACCTCGATCTCGATATCGCCCTCCGCGCCGGCATCAAACCCAGCAAGGAACTCAAAGTCATCAGCCGAGGTGCCCTCGGCCGCCCCGTCACCTCCCAAGTCGGCATGGGCATGCTCACCGCCGGCCAAGTCAGCGCCGCGCCCTTCGCCTTCATGCTCGCCCCCGCCACCAGCCACCATACCGCCACCAGCCGCTACGATGGACAAATGGGCCTCGATGCCCTCGGCGGCCTCGGCTCCCTCATCGACATCCCCTCCGGTCAACTCTGGCTCCCGGGCCCAACCTCCCCCAACAATACCCCCCAAGGCATTCTTCCTCTCGGCGTCCAACGCGGACTCGGCTACGATGCCCTTCCCCTCACCCGCGCCGGACGCCTTCCCCACCTCATTCTCGAGAGCTCCTGGAATGGCAACCGCCTCACCTGGGTCGTCGATTCCGGCGCAGAAGTCACCGTCCTCTCTCATGCCGCGGCCAGTCGACTCCGCATCCCCAGCACCCAGACCCGCACCAACATCATCGATGCCTCCGGCGACCACGCCCCCATCTCAGTCGCGCGGATTGAGAACCTTCGCTTCCGAAGCCTCCTCGTCTCCGAATTCCAAGTCGCCGTCACCGACCTCAGCACCGTCCGCAAACACTTCCGCGACAGCAACGGCCGCTCCGTCGACGGCATCCTCGGCATGGACTTCCTCACCGAATCCAACGCCCTCCTCGATAGCGCCTCCCGCCTCCTCTACATCGGCCAACCCTCCATCCGCATCGCCCCCAAATCCCGCTCCCTCCGCTCCCTCCGCGCCGTCCACGTCCCCCTAAGGTAGTGCAGGCTTCCAGCCTGCAAAAGGTTCCGCGGACTTCCCAGTCCGCCCTCTCCCCGTCCCACTTCTTTTAGCGAATCAACTTCGTCGTTTCGGCAATTCCGTGCGGCCACCCCCCTATTTTGGACTGCGGTGGCAGAACCCCGGGAGGGGTGGCAACACCCCTTTGGGGATCAGCCCCCGCCCCAACATCCGGCAAGCGCTCCTGCCCAAAGCGGTGTCGCCATTCGTTCCTCACTCTGCCACCGCAGTCCAAAACCTCCATGCCCCTTGTCCCGGTCGCCGCATGACGATATTAAGTTCGATCCTAGAGCAGCTCCCCACTCTCCCCCTCCTCCGGGTTCTGGGTTCCGGGTTCCGGGCTCTCTGCCGCAACCACCCCCGGAATCGGCACCTCCACCTTCACTTCCGGCAAGGGCGGCGGCGCCCCCGTTCCCGGAACCGCCGGCACATTCGGCGCCGGAGCCACCACCCACTTCGGCGCCTTCGGACTCACATCTGCAAACCACCCCACCAAACCCATTCCAATGAGACCCAGCCCACCACCCCAACCAAGGGTTATCGCCGTTGCCATCCCCACCACGAAGGGCGTGAAGAACAACAAGCCAATGATCATCCAACTCGGCTTCACCTCATAGTGATGCACCACCAACCGGATCCGTGACCGCGCCAGGGCCAAACCGAAGATCGTATAACAAAAGATCACCGCTAACACATTCAACGAATACACCACCCCCGCCGTCTTCGTCACCGCCCCTGCCGCCGTACCCACCGTTCCCAGCGACACCAACATTGACCCCAAAAACAATACCAGCGTCGCAATCCGCCCCGCAATCCCCGTGAACGAAGACGCCCCGATCGCTCCCGCCACAATCGTCCCCGAAAACAACACCACCGTGATCGCCATGGCGATGTTCCGCCAGGTATCCATCCCGCCATTCAGATAACGCACGATCATATACGGCAACAACGAGATGAAGGTCAGCAAACACAGCCCCCACATCGCCAAAAATTTCCCGCGGATCACCTTCCACCGCGAGAGCGGAGTCATCAGCAACAACTCATGGTTCCCCTCCTCCAACTCCTGCCCCATCAGCGCCAGCCCCCCGAGCGGCATCAGGATCAAACAAATCCCACCCGTCACTCCCCAGAACGGCCCCGAAAACCACGGATGCCCCGGGATGAACAAAAACAGATTCATGATCCCCGCAAACTCCGTGTAGGACTCCACCTCGGCCATCTGAAACTCCACCGCCATCGCCACCACCGCCAACAAGTGGATCGCCAAAAACGGATACACAAACATCCCCCGCCGCATCCCCTGCCGCAGTTCCTTCACCGTCATCGGCCCCAAACGCTCCGGTAAATCCCGCGACCTGATCAACTCCTCTGCCGCTTCCATTGCCACAAGCACTACCTCATCCCCCCACCCCCGGCAATTCCCCAGTCCAAATTCGCCCCCTCACTCCGGGCCTCCGCCCTCCCGAACCCCGGTAGGGGTGACCAGATATTAGCCACGGGTGTCAACCCGTGGAATCTCCCCTCCCCACACAGACTCCCGTACAAGTTGCTCCCCTGTAAGCCGGATTCTGTCCTCCGCCCGAAGGCGGATGGGCGACCATTTGTCTCACCCTTGCGGGGCCCCACCGAAGTGGAGTGCGACTAATACCCGGGGATCCTGGTCGGGCGGGCAGCCCTTCCCCTGTTCTGTCTTGCACCACGCGAGGTTTACCTTGCCTCCTCAGTCACCCTCGGAGCGGTGGGCTCTTACCCCACCATTTCACCCTTACCCAGCAAGCCGGGCGGTATATTTTCTGCGGCACTATCTGTCCGGTCCCGCTTACACGAAACCGTCCCTCGTTTTCACGAGGCACGTTGCCCTGTGGTGTCCGGACTTTCCTCGACCCTCTCCGAAAAGAGAACCGCGGTCGCCCGGGGAGCGAAGAAGACCCTAGTCCCCCATCACCCACTCAGCAACCCTCTTCTCCACACCCCACGCAAGGAAATCACCCCCGCGCGGGATGTTGCTTCTTTCCCTCAATTCGCTAGGAACGGTCCCTTCCTCGCAAGTTCCCCTAAACCAAAGACAAGAATCCCGCATATCCGCGTATCCAGCTGCTCTAAGATGAACATTACCGCCCCACTCACCGCCCTCGGCCTCGCCCTGCTTCTTCCCGCCACCGCGGAACAATCAGTCATCTTCAACGGCAAACCCGATGGCTGGAAAATGGCCGGACCCGGCAAGTTCGACATCACCGGCGATACCGCCAAGGCACAAGGTGGCATGGGCCTCTGGTGGTATGAGAAAAAGCAGTTCAAGAACTTCACCGTCAAACTGGAGTTCAAATGGAACGACCCCAAATGGAACTCCGGCGTCTTCGTCCGCTTCCCCGATCCCGGCAACGACCCCTGGGTCGCCGTCAAACAAGCCTACGAACTCCAAGTCAACGGCGACAAACCCGGCAAAAATTCCACCGGCTCCATCTACGACATCCAGTCTGCGGCACGACTTCCTGAAATTAAGAACGGCGATTGGAATACCTACGAAATTACCTGCGCCGGACCATGGATCGCCGCCACCGTCAACGGAACCCTCGTCAACATCTTCCGCTGTGAGAAAGGCCGCGGCGACGTGCAGGGATACATCGGCATCCAAAACCACGACGACGGCTCACCCGTCGAGTACCGCAACATCACCGTCGAAGAATGGCCCGATGACGCGAACCTCATCGATGCCCTCCACGCCGCCGGCACACCCCGCGCCGAGTTGACCGCCTACTACAACGCCGCGAAGACAGAAGCCGACAAAAAGAACCCCTGGCACGACCGCGTCGACGTCGGCCTCGCCCACGCCCAAACCTTCGGCGACTGGAATGCCGCCGGAAAATACCGCCCCGAAGCCCTCAAAGGCATCGTCATCCGCCCCTCCCACGACCCCGACTTCGTCGCCCTCTTCGATTCCGAAAACCTCAAGTTCTCCAGCGCCACCACCGGCGGCGTCGCTCTCGACAACACCCCTTGGGGAGGCAAACACGGACAGCAAAACAAGGTCCGCAGCAACAAAGGCGGCATCTTCAGCAACGCCTCCGGAGCAGGCTGGGCCGGACCTGGCGGCAAGTTCGCAGACAAACGCACCACCCCCGGCCACGGAAACCATTCCTACATGGATTTCAACGGCTACTACCGCCACGGCAACCGCATCATCCTCGACTACACCGTCCAGGAAACCCGTATCCTCGACTCGGTCGTCGGTGACCCCGACGGACTCATCCGCACCCTGACCGTTGCTCCTCACAAACAGTCCCTGACCACTATTCTCGCCGAAGGCGACGCCGCCATTACCTGTTCCGGTGCCCAACTCCAGAAGAACGACGGCCTCACCAGCTTGGTCATCGCCCCATCCAAGGAGACCACCACGATCACCATCCGCTACGGCGAAGGAACAATCACCGATTCCAAGCCACTCACCACATTTCTCACCGGCGGCCCGCTCCTCTACCCCGAGACCTTCACCGTCAAAGGCGAACTCGGCTCCGACAAGGACACCTGGTCCGTCGACACCATCCCCCTCCCTCCCTACGAAGATAAAAACCCCTACCGTATGAAAATCCGCACTGCGGACTTCGATTTCTTCTCCGACGGCAACCGCGCCGCCATCTGCACCTGGGACGGCGACGTCTGGATCGCTTCCGGCATCAAGGACTTCGGCGAAATCACCTGGAAACGCTTCGCCACCGGCCTCTTCGAGCCACTCGGCCTCCGCATCGTCGACGACGTCATCTACGTCAACGGCCGCGACGCCATTTACACCCTCCACGACCTCAACGACGACAACGAAGCCGACCACTACAAGATCTTCAATAACGACGTCCTCATCACCGACTCCTTCCACGAGTTCTCCTTCGGCCTGCAAACCGACAAGGACGGTAACTTCTACTTCGCCAAAGCCGCTCCCGTGAACGCCGGCGGCCGCGGATTCAGCAAAATCGTCCCCCACAACGGCACCGTCATCCGCGTCTCCAAGGACGGCTACAAACTCGACGTCATCGGCACCGGCCTCCGCGCCCCCGGCGGCATGGGTGTCGGACCAAACGGCCAAATCACCACCGGCGAAAACGAAGGCACCTGGCAGCCCTGCTGCAAACTCAACTACTACGATCCACAGAAAGGCATCGCCTTCATGGGCGTGGAAGACACCGCCCACGGACAAAAGGGCCAACCGCTCTCCCTCCCCCTCTGCTACCTCCCCATGAACGTCGACAACTCCGGTGGCGGCCAGGTTTGGGTCCCCCAAGGCAACAAGTTCGGCCTCAAGGACGGCGAACTCCTCCACCTCTCCTACGGCAAGTCCAGCATCTACCGCGTCCTCCCGCAGAAGATGAGCAACGGCAAGCTGCAAGGCGGCGTGGTCCGACTCCCCATCAACCTCAAGTCCTCCGCCCAACGCGCTCGCTTCCACCAGGACGGCTCGATGTACGTGACCGGCTTCCGCGGCTGGCAGACAAACGCCGCCACTCCCGCCGCCGTCCACCGCGTCCGTTACAACAAGGACGCCCTCGTTTCCGTCCCGAGTCAACTGACCGTCACCAAGGAAGGCGTCAGCATCCAATTCGAAACACCCCTCGATCCCGAACTCGCCGCAGACCCCACCAGCTTCTCCATCGAACGCTGGAAATACGTCCGCGGCCCACAATACGGCTCAGGCGAATTCTCCATCGACAACCCCGATAAAGAAGCCGAGGCCAACGCCCTCAAGAAGGCATCCAAAGGACACAAGAAGCACGACAAAGTCCCCGTCTCCGGAGCCTTCTTGTCCAAGGACAAAAGGACCGTCTTCCTAAAAATCCCCGACATGAAGCCCGCCGAGCAAATGAAAATCTCCTACGACCTCGAAACCACCGAAGGCGAAGAACTCATCGGCACCATCTACAGCACCGTCCACGAGGTAAAATAACCCCGTGGCTGGGGCGTCTCGCCCCAGGCCGTGCCAGTGGCGTCCCCCCGCTGGACCCCATCATCCCACGTCTTCACCACCCATGACCTCCCGCCCCCTCGCCTTCTCTATTGGCTTTCTCCTCGCGTCCGCCACCGCCCACGCCGACCTCCTCGCCACCTACACCTCCGGCGACCAATCCGACACCCGCACCGTCCGCCTCCCCGCCCTCTACGTCAAAAAAGGCAAACCCGCCTCCAGCGGCATCGCCCCCGGCCCCTTCACCGTCACCTGGAAGACCAACCTCCAACTCGACGCCCGCTCCCGGCTCTACTTCTCCTTCGAAGGCCGCGGCAAAGCCACCCTCAACATCGACGGCGAAGAAGCCCTCTCCTCCGAAGGCGACCTCAGCACCGCCAGATCCGAACGCCTCCGCCTCAACGCCGGCGACACCCCCATCGAAATCACCTACACCTCCAACGAAGACGGCTCCGGTCAATTCCGCCTCTTCTGGGAAGAACGCTCCTTCTTCCGCGAGTCCATTCCATCCACCGCTTTCGCACAACCACAAGTCGTGAACGGCGTCCTGTCCATCGGCAACAACAACATGAGCCGCCGCCTCATCGCCGAACACAACTGCACCAAATGCCATGCCCCCGACAAGCCCTTCGGCGAAGGCGCCATGCCCGAACTCTCAAACGACAGCCCCGACCTCACCACCATCGGCGAACGCGTCACTGAATCCTGGCTCCGCCAATGGATCGCCCAACCACACACTCTCAAACCCACCACCACCATGCCCGCCATGGTCGATCCCTCCACCGACGAGGGCAAACAACAAGCCGCCGACCTTGCCGCCTACCTCGCCAGCCTCGGCGCCAAAGAAGAAAAATCCCACGCCGCCTTCTCCCCCGACCTCATCAAACACGGCGGCCAACTCTTCCACGAACTCGGCTGCGTCGCCTGCCACACCCTCCCCGACAACAAAGCCCCTGATCTCAAAAACAGCCGCCACCCCCTCAACAACATCGCCTGGAAATTCCAACCCAGCCAACTCGAACTCTTCCTCAAAAATCCTCAGGCCCACTACAATTCCATCGGCATGCCCGACTTCCGCTTCTCCGATGAAGAAGCCTCCGCCCTCGCCGCCTACCTCACCACCGCCTCCAAAGGGCACGAAACCAAACCCCTCGACCTCCCCGCCAAAGGCGATGCGACCAAAGGCAAAGACCTCGCCAAAACCCTCCACTGCGCCGCATGCCACACCGGCCCAGAGAAGAACGACTCACCCTTCGCCCCTCCTCTTGCCAGCCTTTCCACTCCAAAGGACGTCGCAAACCTCAACGGATGTCTCGCCGAAAATGCGGAAGCTCGCGGAGCAGCTCCCCGATTAAATCCAACCCTCTGGAAAGATCTGCACTCCCTTCCCTTCCTCATTCCAACCTCCCAGACCTTCGCCTCCCTCCACCGCGACACCCCCGCCGAGTTCGCCGAACGCCAGTTCACCACCCAACGCTGCTTCGCCTGCCACGACCGCGACGG
Organism: Akkermansiaceae bacterium; assembly: GCA_028822695.1. Taxonomy (GTDB): domain Bacteria; phylum Verrucomicrobiota; class Verrucomicrobiia; order Verrucomicrobiales; family Akkermansiaceae; genus JAPKDA01. Next base: position 37,382 of record JAPKDA010000001.1, on the reverse strand, counting down.
CCAACAATCTCTCCTCGCCTCCACCCATCAGGAATCCAAACCCCTCATCGCCCACATCGAAGGACACGACGAGAAACTCGACCAGTCCCGCCCCCACCTCACCCACATCGGCGAGATGCTCAACACCACCTACATCGAGTCCATGCTCGACGGCACCGTCAAAGAACGCGCCCGCCCCTGGCTCGACATGCGCATGCCCGCCTTCCACCACAACGCCAACAAACTCGCCGCGGGCCTCACCCGCCTCCACGGCATCGCCCCCTGCGGACCGGACGAAACCAAACGCGACCCCGAACTCGCCAAAACCGGCCACATCCTGGCCGGACAAACCGGCCTCGCCTGCATCATCTGCCACGGCGTCAACGACACCAAACCACTCGCCGCCTTCGAGGTCCAAGGCATCGACCTCGACCAAGCTCACCAACGCCTCCGCCCCGAATACTTCCACCGCTGGATGCCCAACCCCCTCCGCATCACCCCCGACTCCAAGATGCCCCGCTACACTCTCGGAGACGGCTCCGCCCTCCGCCCCGACATCCTGAATGGCGACGCCAAAAAACAATTCCAAGCCCTCTGGCACTACCTCCTCGCCGGCCCGGACATGAAAAAGCCGTAAGGTGACTGTCTCGGTCGCCCCTAAACCCTGGGGCTCAGCCCTCACTTCAAGCATTCCCCTCCCGTAGCGGAACAACTTCGTTGTTTCGGCAGCTCGACCTCCGAGCGCACCCGGCTCCTCCGTTCTCCCCCCCTTTGGACTGCGGTGGCAAAGTGAGGAACGAACGTCGACACCGCTTTCGCGCAGCACCTCCGCATCTTCTCCCTCCTCCCGCCAACGCCCCCTCACCCCCTGATCGCCAGAAAAAACCAACCCATGCCCACCACCGTCATCGCCGACAAATCCACCACACTCTTCTGGCAGTTCCCACAAAGCCGCGAGACATCATCGCCAACAACCAAAGCTTCCACCCCCGCTTCCCCGATCCGCTCCCTGAACTCCCCAATCCCTTCCCTTCTCCACTGGCGTGTCTCGTTGTCATGTGTGCTAGAAAACTAGTAACACCTCAAGCGGTTAAATCTTTTCTGCTGTTTTTCCAACATTTATATTGCGGGTTTTATAGCACACGATTAGGCTGCCGCCATGAACCGATTGGAAAGGGGACACTTGTCGCGTCGTGAGCGGCAGATCATCGAAATTCTTTACCGTCTCGGCCAGGGCACCGCGAAGGAAGTGCAGGAAAACCTCCCCGATCCACCTTCCTACTCCGCCGTCCGCGCCCTCCTCGCCACCCTCGAAGGCAAAGACATGGTCAAGCATTCCAAAGAAGGCCGCCGCTACGTCTACAAGCCCTCCATCACTCCCAAGAAGGCCAAGCGTACCGCCCTCAGTAACCTCCTCACCACCTACTTCGCAGGCAGCCCCGAAAGCCTCGTCGCCTCCCTCCTCGACCCCAGCGACCAACAACTCTCCAAGAAGGACATCGACTCCATCCGCGACCTCCTCACCAAAAAGTAACCCGGGGTCACCCGGGACCACGGGCGCCCCCGCCCGCCCCCCAACCCCAGCCTTCTCCCTGAATACTGATCACTGACAACTGATAACCGGCGAAGCCATGTCACTCCTTCTAGCCAGCCTCCTGCTCTCCCTCCCCCTCTTCATGCTCCTCCCGAAGATCACCGTGGAGATCAATGCCGACGCCTCCCAGACCGCCGCCCTCTCCGGCACCGCACGCCCCATTTTCGGCATCCTCTGGCTCACCTGATTTCTGATCACCTCCTTCAAAGTCACCACCGACTACCTCGCCCTCCACCGCTGGTTTTCAGCGTCAAAACAGATCAACGATCTCCCCCTCACGTCCCTCCTCGACGATTGCCGCCAATAACTCGGAATCACCAAGGACATCCCTCTGCGCCGGCCAAGGCTCCCCCTGCATCGCCGGACTCATCAACCCCGTCATCTACCTCCCCGAAACCAGCCGCTTCTGGTCCGAGGAAACCCTACGCATGGTTCTCCTCCACGAACTCGGCCACCTCGCCCGCCGCGACTTCTGGACCGCCCTCGCCGCCCGCCTCTCCTGCCTCGTCCACTAGCTTCCGGCCGCCACCGTGGCGTGACCGTCCCAGTCACAGGCCCCCCTTCTCCATTTCCTCCGACTTCCGACCTGCGACCTAACCCATCGTTCTCCGCAACTCCTCCACCCGCCTCGCATCCACCGGATTTCCCAGCACTCCGTCCCGCTTCAACGCCGACGCCACAATCAACCCATCCGCGAACTCCAACAACTCCCTCGCCGTCTCCACCGACGCTCCACTCCCCACCAACAACGGCGCCTCCGGCACCGACTCCTTCACCACCCGTAAATCATCCACGCTCGTCCCCGCTCCCGTCGCGACTCCCGACACAATCAAGGCATCTGCCTTCCCTCGATAAAACGTATCCTTCGCCGTCTCCGCCAAACCCAGATCCCCGATCGGCACCGCGTGCTTCACCAGCACATCCGCCCACACTTGCACACCCGGACACAACGCCGCCCGTTTCCGCATTGTCGAGTAAGCCTCTCCCTGGATGATCCCCTGATCCGCCTCCACCGCACCCGTGTGCACATTCACCCGCACAAACTCCCCACTACAAGCCGCCGCAATTCCCAACGCTGAGGACACATCGTTCCGCAGCACATTGATCCCCATCGGCAACCCAATCCCCGCCTCCTGAATCGCTCGCGCCGCCACCGCCATCCCCGCCACCGTCTCCGCCTCCACCGACTCCCGCGTGAACGGTACATCCCCAAAATTCTCCACCATCAAGGCATCCGCCCCACCCATCGCATACGCCTGCGCATCCGCCACCGCCGCTTCGCAAACCTCATCCATCGATCCCCCATACCCAGGTGCCCCCGGCAACGCCTTCAAATGCACCACCCCGATCAATCGCTTCGCCGTCCAATCCATACCCCATCAAGCCCCCTCCCCTCACCCATTTCAACTCCCAAAAAAGGAGGGTCCGATCTTCATGCGGCCCGGTGGTTCGCCCCGCCGCCTCGCGTCCACCCCCTCTCCTCGAACCACGATGTTTCCGACTCGCCCCGTCGAGGCCTTTCCCATTCCCTCAAATCGAGATTCGCCATTCCGCACTCGGCATCCCAGCTTCCTCCATGCCCTTCTCCCTCCATCCCCGCCTCTCCGCCGGCGGCCACCTCCTCGGACACCGCGACGGCTGCCAGATCCTCCTCAAGAACAACGCCCTCTTCCCCTGGCTCCTCATCGTCCCCGAGGTCGATGAACACATCGAAGACCTCCATCAACTCTCCCCTGAGCAGTTCCCCGCCGTCACCCAACTCATCCGCGACGCCTCCCTCTTCGTCACCGACCACTTTCAACCCTCCAAACTCAACGTCGCCTGCATCGGTAACATCGTCCGGCAGATGCACATCCATATCGTCGGACGCTCCGAATCCGACCCCGCCTGGCCCGGCACGGTCTGGGCCTCCGAAGCCAAGAAGCCCTACAACCCCGAGGCCATCTCCAACATCCGAAACGCCGCCCGAGCCACTCTCGATCTTCGCCCGCCTCATCCGATCGATCCCCCTCTCTGAAATTGACACCGGGCCACCTCACGGTGGAGGCTGATCCACCAACCCCTCCTCCACCTTGAACGTTCTCCTCTTCACCACCCTCACCGCCGCCCTCCTCCTCGCCGCCTGCGCAACCCCCGAATCCACCCAACCCGCCGGCCGCCCCCTCGAGAACCCGATCTCCTACCAAGCAGCCGTCGTCCCTTCCTCCTACGGACTCCCCACCAGCTTCCTCGGCAACAAGCTCCTCCGCTACCCCCACTTCGATCTCATCTTCCTCGGCACCACACTCGATCAATCCCGCTCCTTCCCCGCCCATCTCCTGAGGTTCCAAGCCCGCAACAGCTCCGGACGTGCCGTCGCTCTCTTCACCTGGCACCCTGCATCGGGAGACTCCGATTCATTCTTTCTAGATGGTCGCCGCTACCAATTCACCGTCGACGTCGACACCCTCCAAATCTCCGTCTTCCCCGGCAACTAGCCCTAAAGCCAGGTCCTTCCCATTCGCGTTCATTCGCGGTTCCACAATCGACTTCCCCGTTCCCCTCCGCAACACTCCCCCCGAATGGACGCCTCCGAAAAAATCCCTCGCGAACGCGAAGTCGGCCCCTGTCCCTGCGGCAGCGACAAACGCTACGACCAATGCTGCATGCTCCTCCACTACGGCAGGTCCCAACCAGAGACCGCCGAGGACCTCATGCGCTCCCGATACAGCGCCTACTATTTCCGTCTCGTCGACTACCTCGTCCAATCCACCCACCCCGACACCCGCGAACCCAACCTGAAGGCGGAATACGAAAGCAACATCGACCAACTCTTCTGGCGCTACCTCAACATCGTCGGTTCCTCCAAGGGAACACCGACAGACAAGGTCGGAAAAGTCGAGTTCATCGCCGGTTACGTCGGCTCCACCAAACCCGAAGAACTCCACGAACGCGCCCGCTTCAAACGCTTCAAGGGAACCTGGAAGTATCTCGACAACAAGGGCTGACCTCCCTTAAGTTGACGCGCATGCCCAGCGGGGTGGCGACACCGCTTTCGCACAGCAGACTCGCCCATTCTCTCACCCCCGCTCCCCCCCTTGGACATTCCTTTGCCTGCCCTCCCGTCGCTTCAGCGAAGGCGGAGTTCGACATTGATTACTCCTCCCCTTCCCAGACCTGAGACCTTCAACTTTGCACCTACGACCGGGCCGCAGGCCCCCCATTTCCCCTCGCCCCACCCCCAACTATCCCCTAGCGTCATCAAATCATGCGCCTCCTCCTCCTTCTCGCCCTCACCCTCCCCCTCTCCGCCGAGCCCCCCCGCCCCACCTTCGGCTCCATCGAACGCCTCGACCCCGCCCTCGACAAACTCATCGCCCCCGACGCCCAAATCGAAGTCCTCGCCTCCGGCTTCAACTGGTCCGAAGGACCCGTCTGGGACAAGGAGCACAATCGCCTCCTCTTCTCCGACGTCCCCGAAAACAAAATCTTCCAGTGGAACGAACAAGACGGCCTCTCCGTCTACATGACCCCCTCCGGCTTCACTGGCCTCGGTGACTACGGACGCGAACGCGGTTCCAACGGCCTCGACTTCGACAAGCAAGGCAGACTTCTCTGCTGCGAACACGGCGACCGCCGCGTCTCCGTCCTCACCAAAGGCGGCGGCAAACGCACCCTCACCGACAACTTCGACGGCAAGCGCTTCAACAGCCCCAACGACCTCGCCGTCCACTCCAACGGCAGCATCTACTTCACCGATCCACCCTACGGACTTCCCGAGCGCGAGAATGACCCGACCCGCGAAATCGACATCTTCGGCGTCTACCGCATCGCTCCCGATGGCAAAGTTTCTGTCGTCGATGCCACCCTCGACCGCCCCAACGGGATCGCCCTCTCCCACGATGAAAAAACCGCCTACGTCGCCCAGTCCCACGGCCCCGCCCCCATCATCAAAAAGTACAACATCCAACCCGACGGCTCCTTCGACAAAGGAACCACCCTCTTCAACTGCAAAGACCTCAAAGGCCCAGGCGCCCCCGACGGGCTCAAACTCGACCAACAAGGAAACGTCTGGTCCACCGGACCCGGCGGCGTCCTCATCATTTCGCCCGACGGCAAACTCCTCGGCCGCATCCTCACCGGTCACCGCACCGCCAACTGCGCCTGGGGCGACGACGGCTCCACCCTCTACATGACCGCCGACTTCTACCTCTGCCGCATCAGAACCAACGCCAAAGCCGCCGGCTGGTAACCGTGACATGAGCATCCCGGTCATGATCAAAACCCCAGCGATCTACTCCCCAAACGCGATACACATCGCGTTCGCCACCTGAATCCGCTTCCCGGAAAACTTCAGCTTCCCGTCCTCTCCCACCGCAAAAGTCGGCACCCCGCCCTCCTTCTGCCCCGCCACCAGCAACCACTTTCCATCCGGTGACACATTGATGTTCCGCGGAATGTGCACCTCCGCCCCCACGGTCTGAATCAGCTTCGGCAAACCGCCTTCACCCACCGCAAACACCGAAATCGAATCCCGCCCCTTCTTCGTCGAATCCCGATTCGCCACATAGATGAACTTCCCGTCCTTGCTCACCAGAATCTCCGAGCAACTCATCTCACTCTTGTCCCCACCCTCCGGCAAATTGCTCACCACTTCCTTCTGCTCCAAGCCGTGCCCCTTCCGGTCAAACACGACCACGTTCAGCAACATCTCCGCAAGCACGTAGGCCTGCTTCCCGTCCTTCCCAAACTTCATGTGCCGAGGCCCCGACCCCGGAGGCATTTTCACCGCACCCACCGAATTCATCGACGCACTTTTCACGTCCAATTCATAAATCACCACCTCGTCCATCCCCAGATCCGGCGCATACGCAAACTTGTTCTCCGGCCCCGTATAAATCGAATGCGCATGCGGCCCACTCTGCCGCTGCTTGTTCACGCTCGACCCCTCGTGTTGATGTTGCGAATGCGAACGATCAATCTCCCCATTCTCCAAAGCCTGATACGCCACCACGCTGCCGCATCCATAGTTTGCCAAGAGCAACATCTTCCCCGTCGCATCCAAACTCACAAAGCACGGCCCCTTCCCATGCGCCTGCTGATAGTTCTTCAAGGTCAGCATCCCATCCTCCTGCACCGCAAACCCCGCCACCGCATCATAGCCCTTCTCTCCATCCTTTCCCGGAGCCTTCGCCGTCGAAAAGAGCCGCTTCCCATCCTTGCTCAACACCAAAAACCCCGGATTCGCCACTTCCGCCGCCAACTTCGGCTCAGCCAAGGCCCCCGTCTCCGTGTCCAACTCCGTCAAATAGATCCCCTTACTCTCCCCCCTGCCCCGCGTCCCCACATAAACCCGCACCGTGTCCGCCATCACCGTCCCCACACTCAATATCCCAGCAAGCATCAACAATTTCATCCACCCATCCCAGCATCCCCACCCCCCATAACAAGCTCTCCTTTCCTCCGAACCTCTTCTCCCCCCTGCAGCATTGGACATTCCATGTTCGAAATTAACTGCTCAAACTCCCCTCCACCTCACGTATCCGCCTAACCACCATGATTCGCCACATCCTCCTCTCTCTTCTCTGTCTGGCCTCCGGGCTCTGGGCTCCGGTCTCCGCTGCGCAGCAACCCAATATCATCCTCATCATGTCCGATGACATGGGCTTCTCCGACATCGGATGCTATGGCGGCGAAATCAACACGCCCAACCTCGACAAGCTCGCCGGCAACGGCCTCCGCTTCACGCAATTCTACAACACCGGCCGCTGCTGCCCGACGCGAGGCTCCCTCCTCACCGGCCTCTACCCGCATCAAGCAGGCATCGGTCATATGACCCGTGACTACGGCCTCCCCGCCTACCGCGGTGATCTCAACACCCAATGCCTCACCATCGCCGAGGCTCTCAAGCCTGCCGGCTACCGCACCTACATGTCCGGCAAATGGCACGTCACTCCCGTCACCAAAACCAAAGACGGCGAACCCGACCGCCACAACTGGCCACGCCAACGAGGCTTCGACCGCTTCTACGGCACCATCCACGGCGCCGGTTCCTTCTTCGACCCCAACACCCTCACCCGCGACAACACCCTCATCACCCCCGAGAACGATCCCGACTACCAACCCGACGGCACCTGGTACTACACCGACGCCATCTCCGACAACACCGTCCGCCACATCCGCGAACACGCGAAAAGCAACGCCGACCAACCCTTCTTCCACTACGTCGCCTACACCGCCGCCCACTGGCCCATGCATGCCCTGCCCGAGGACATCGCCAAGTACGAAGGCAAATACGACAACGGCTACGCCCCCGTCCGCGACGCCCGCATCGCCAAGCTCAAGCAACTCGGTCTTCTCCCCGACCACTGGACCCCCGCGCCGATGGTCGGCGACTGGGACAAGGTCAAACTCAAGGAATGGGAATCTGCCAACATGGAAGTCTACGCCGCCATGGTCGACAACATGGACCAAGGCATCGGCCGCATCATCAAGGCCCTCGAGGAAACCAAGCAACTCGACAACACTCTCATCCTCTTCCTCCAGGACAACGGCGGCTGCGCCGAAGGCTTCGGCCGTGGCAAACTCGTCGGCCCCCTCGAACGCCCCGACAAACCCACCCTTCCCCCCATGGACAAGGACACCCTCCAAACAAAGATGGTCCCCACCCAGTCCCGTGACGGCTACCCCCTCCGCCGCGGCAACGGCGTCATGCCCGGCCCACCGGAAACCGAAATCGGCTACGGGAAAAACTGGGCCAACGTCTCCAACACCCCCTTCCGCGAATACAAACACTGGGTCCACGAAGGCGGCATCTCCACCCCCCTCATCGCCCACTGGCCCAAAGGCATCGCCGTAGGAATTGGAGGCACCGCCCCAACACCCACCCCCCACGGCCCTCTCATCCATCAACCCACCCACCTCATCGACATCATGGCCACCTGCCTCGACCTCGCCGGAGCCATCTACCCCAAAGACAAAACCCCCATCGAAGGCATCTCCCTCAAACCCGTCCTCACCGGCCACAATCTCAATCGCCCCACCCCCATCTTCTGGGAACACGAAGGCAACCGCGCCGTCCGCGATGGTAAATGGAAACTCGTCGCCAAAGGCGTGAAGGGTCAGTGGGAACTCTACAACATGGAACAGGACCGCACCGAATCCAACGACCTCGCCGCCCAACACCCCGACCGCCTCGCCCGAATGACCTCCGAATACGACGGCTGGGCCGAACGCGCCGGCGTCGTCCCCTTCGGCTCGTGGAGAAAGCAAGAGCGCCGGCCCAAACTCAAAACCACCGGCAAAAAGAGCTTCGACCTCAAACCCGGCACCCTCCAGTCCCTTTCCCTCCAGATCAAGTAGCGCCGGACCTCCCATCCATGCCCCGAGGGACAACATCCGATAACCGGTGGTCACACCACCGGGCCCTCCACGTTCCGCACTTCAAGCTTCCCGGAGGGATGCCGTAGACCGTCGCCCACCTTCCCCCCCCTCTGGCCCGATAACCAATAACTGGCCGCAACGCGGCTCACCTCATCCCTTCGTAATCTTCCAGACGCTTCATCTCCTTGTCATTGCCACACCCCTACTGCCCACCGACAAGAAGGTTTCACCCGAAAAAAGAACAAGGGCACCTCAAGTCGAGGTGCCCCTGTGCGTAAAATTTTGGTGGCGGCCAATCAGCCCTTCACCTGCTCAATGAGCTTGTCATCAGTGGCAACCGTCTCGACAACTTTGCCGTCGATCACAACTTCAGCAACGATTCCAATGAGTCCGTCAACCCGGCGACCGCCGGGTTTGCATGGGCCGCCTCCTCATCCACCACCCGACTTTTTCCGGGAATAGCGCACGAGATTGATCGGATCGGTCCGGTTCATGTCGTTGGAGTTTGCAAATACAGTGGAAATGAACATCGAACCCTTCGTCTGCCCGATGGAACCAGGACCGTTCTCGGCATCCTTCCGATGGAAGATCGTGTAGCGGATTTCAACATCCTCCACATCGTTCTTCGTCCAGTTCCGCAATTCGATTTCGTAGCCTGCAGGAGTCGTCACGGTCCGTGAGATCCTCGATCGATTGGTGATTGGCTTATCCTTGTAGACATCCAGATCGAGCCGGATCGCCTTCGCTGCAGCAAGCGCAGGTCCTTCCTCCTTGATGTAGGTATGATCCTCTTCACTCAGAAGCGCCATCTTGAAGCTCAGGACACCGCTGCCCTTCTTGCTGATCTTAATCGTTTGCGCTTTGGCGTCATAGTCCGTCAAAACCCCTTCAAAGGTTTTACTGCCATCTGCACTCGTGAAGACACGCCTCTCAAGTGCCGACGCAGGGAGCGCAAACAGCGCGCCGCCCAATAGGGCCATCAGTGTTCGTCTCATAAACTCATTAATACCACATTCATACCATTCCCGCAATGCTAGAAACCCGCTACGATTTGTCAAAATCGACGACATCTCTCCCAGCTCCTCCTTCCCCCAATACCTCCCAGCGGCCTTCCCATCCTGGTGGCTCCACAAAACAAGTAATCCCCACCCTCGAAATTCGAAGAAACTCCGAAGTTACGCCATGAAACGCTCTTAGAGTAATCGCTCCTGATTATTAATAACGCCAAGTCTTTCCCTGCAGTGTATCTGGGTTATCGATCACCCTTCTAACAATCACGCGAATAAAAAAGGTCCCCGGAAAGTTGGTCCGGCGGTCATGGCATCCATCGCAGCAGAAGAAGATCCTGCCCCCATCTACCACGAGCACAGCGACGGCCTCACCAAGGAACAGGTCGACGCCATGCTCGAGGAATCGCACGTCATCAAGAAGGAGCGCAAGGGCAGACCGCGGATCAACGCCAAGCTCTCCCCGGCGACTCAGTGAAGACCATCCAATGGTTCAATCCACGCAGCGGAAAACTCGGCAAACCCCTGCCCTTCAGCGGAGAAAAAATCACCGCCCCCGACAAAGAGGACGGGCTCGCCATCCTGAAATAACCCTACCCTTTCCGGCACAAATAAATGCCGTGCCGCGCCCGCTTCGACTTTTCATGCGGCCCCACTCGAAACAACTCCACCTCAAACCCCGCCTTCCCCAAGGTCCTCTCAAAACTCGGCGTCGGCTCCGCCACCCAATAGGCCACACAGCCCCCCGGCGCCAGCGACCCCCGGATCGTGTGCAGAAACCGCTGCGTGTAGAGCCGCGAGTTTCCCTCCGTGATCAAAAAGTCCGGCGAGTCATCGATATCGATCAGGATCGCATCAAACTTCCCGCCCCCATCCTTCAAACAATCATAGAAATCCCCCTGATAAATATCGGTCCGCTCGTCATCCAAGAGCGGCCCATTGTGCTCCACCAAAAAAGTCCGGTTCCACTCCACAATCTCCGGCACCAACTCCGCCACCGTAATCGTCGCCGGCCGCCCCACCATCTCCAAGGCCTTCTTCAGGGTGAACCCCAAACCCAATCCCCCGATCAAAATCCGCGGATGCTCCGGTCGTCTCGGCTCCCCTTCCACCAAGTCCGCACAACCCAACTCCGCCAAATATTGCTCCGAGTATGTGAGCGACGTACTCATTAGGTCCAACGGACCATTCTTCAAATAGATCTGCCCGTCGTGCCGGTGCAACGTAAACACCGTCCCGTCCGGCAACGCTGCCTCTGCAATCTTCAAGTAAGGCTTCACGCCCCACTCTCTCCTCATCTCCCCCCGAGACAAGCCCCGTCCCTTAATTCTCCCCGCAACTCGGACATTTTTTCGCAACAACCCACCTCGGAGCCACAATACGCTCGCCACCAACCCATGTTTCGCTCCGTCCTTCTCCTCAGCCTCTTCACCCTCCCCCTCTGCGCGGAAACCTCCGTCGAGTCCCTCTTCTCCCCCAAGGCCTCCTACTCCTTCTCTTCGGCCTCTCCCTCTTCCCGCTCTTCCCCCTTCTTCAACAACGCCTCCACCAATTCCTTCATCCCCTCCTCATCCCGATCATCCAACCCCGAAATCCAAAAGGTGTCCTTCAGCTCACTCTGCACCAAGGGAACACTCTCCAACACGTTCTCCACCACGATCGCCAAACGTAATGTCGAATCTGCATCCTTCGTGGCCTCAGACAGTTTCTTCGCCCCTTCCGGCGTCAGCTTCACTTCCAACACACCCTTCCTCTTCGGAACCACCCCCGCACTCTTCACGTCCTTGCTCGTCAAAATCGCAGCCTTCTCCACGCGATAAATCATCACCCCTCGCTCCGTCGTGTAGCGCATCTGCTCCACATTCGGCCCAATATTATCCACCACCTTGCTCACCCTCAGGACCTCGCCCTGCCCCATCAGCACCGTGCCCAGCAAAAGAAGAATCACTTTCATCGATAAAAACATCCTGTCACAGCTCACTTCCAGCGCAAGGCCCCGGCTTCGCTTCCCACGCATTCTCCTCATAACATCATCATTTCCTCCACCCCACCGGCTGCGTCCACGCCTGCTCCCGCTGATCCTTGTAGGACGGATTCGGATGAACCACCGAGGAAGTCACCACCGCCCGAACATACAACTCATCACCCTCCAATCGATACGACGCCTCCAAACCGATCACCGTCGCAAAAATTTCTCCCGGCTTGTCCGGCGTCCCTCTCCGCGTTCCCACAAACCGCGTCTCATACTCCACTCCTTCCGCGGCCGGCATCCTCACCAGATGCGTCCGCTTCCGGCGATCATAGCTCACCTCTTCCAGCACCACACCGGATGAGGCATAGAAGTCTCCCCGCTCCATGGCCTCAATCAACGAGCCCGCCTCCAATTCCTCAGCCCTCACCATCACCCAACCCCGCCCCGGCGAAACATCCCCTCCATGGTAATTGTGCGAATCGTCCGTCGCCACGCCGAACAAGGGCGGGGCGTCATGCACCATGATGCGAAGCGTATTCGCCAAATCCCAAATCTCCTCGTCGCTCGGCCGATCCCCGTCCCCAAGGTGATTGATCCCCGGATGCCCGTTGTAGACCTCGAAAAATTGATCCTCCACCACCTCCGCCAATTCCTGCGGCGAGATCGCCCAATGGAAGTTCGGATGGTTCAAGTGCGCCAGAATCGGCCGACCCAATCGCTCGGCCTGCTCATTCACCGCCTGGAGGTTGTTGCGTATCGTCTCCACCAACGAGTCCCCGTGCTGCGGCGCAATCACCTCATCGAGATTGATCGCATTGATGTGAACGGGACTATTGCGATACCGGTCAGTGATCTCCTCCGCCTCAATTAAGAGAAACTCGCCCGGCGCCTCAAACTTCGGCCGGATCTCTTCCAAGGTCTTCAAGCGCACCTCCTCCTTGCCCACCTCTCCACGCCTCTCCACCCAGTCCTCTCCGAACTCCTCAAGATACTTCGCCATCGTCCCCGTCCCCTTATCCTTTCGGCGTTTCTCCACTTGCGCCACCGACATCCACCGCTCCCCGCGACTGAGAACATTGTGATCGGACAAGGCCAAAAAATCGTACCCCTGATCCTGATACCACCCCACAATCATCTCCGGAAAATCATTCCCGTCACTCCAGAGGGAATGCGTGTGCGTGTTCCCCTTGAACCACTTTCTGCCGTCCTCCTGCTCGGCCTCCTTGGACGGCAACAAGGCAATCGTGGCAACAATCGCCGCCGCCAGAACCAAGACCACTAAGTAACGATTCCGCTTCATGACAATCTGTTATTTAGCTGCCTTCTGAATCTTAGCCGACTCTTCTTTACCGATCTCCCGGACAAAGATATTGCGCCAAGTGATCGCTCCCCCGTGCGTCTGCAACTGAATCGGACCCACTTCTGGCATCGGCCCCTTCTTGTTGAAGAAGTTCTGCATCTTCGCATGATCCACCACCAACTTGTCATTCAGGTAAACCGTCACAATCTCCCCCGCCATCAACACCCGAACGCTGTTCCATTCTCCAAACGGCTTGTCCGCCAACACCAGCGGATCCCGGCCCGGTGATCCCTTCGGATTGTTCCAAAGCCCACCCGATCCCTTGTCCGCCCCGATCTTCCACTTTCCGCCCGCCTTCGTCGTGTCCCAGATCTGCACCTGCGGAATGGCCCGCAAATAGATCCCGCTGTCCGCCTTCGCCACAGTCTTGTAGTCCAACCGCAGCTCGAAATCCCCGTAGTTCTTCTCCGTAGTCAGGAAAAGCCCGTGACCATCGTTCACCAAATCATCTCCATCCACACTCCAGTGCTTCTTGATGTCCAACAGGCTCTTCGCCTTCTTCGCCGCCAACTTCTCTGCCGGGAGCGCCATCCACTTCGCCGGATTCTCCGTGCCCAACCCCCACCAACTGCTCAGGTCCTTCCCGTTGAACAAGGCCGTGAACCCCTCCGGGGCCTTCACCTCGGCGGAAACTTCGGCGAACGAACCAGCGAGAACCACGGCAACAGCGGCAAGGGAGGAAAAACTCTTCATCTTCAGCGGCATACTACGTCTCCTCACCCCCTGCGATATCATCAAATAACCCGATTTTTTGCCGGGTTCCCCCCGGGCCCCCTCCCAACACCCCACAAAAAAGCCGGGCGGTTTCCCGCCCGGCTTGTAGAATTGTTCGATTCAGCAATCGTAACGCGAGGCGTTACATCATGCCGCCCATGCCGCCCATGCCGCCGCCGTGGTCGTGACCGTGGTCACCTCCACCGGCTGCTTCTGGCTCGGGGATCTCAGTGATGAGAGCCTCGGTAGTGAGGAGGAGACCGGCGATCGACGCGGCGTTCTGAAGAGCGCTACGAGTCACTTTGGTCGGATCCACCACACCAGCTTTGATGAGGTCGACATACTCGCCAGTAGCGACGTTGTAGCCGATGTTGCCCTTTTCATTGGCAACTTTCTCAACGATGAGCGCACCTTCGAGGCCTGCGTTTGCAGCAAGCTGACGAAGAGGAGACTCCACGGCCTTGGCAACAATGCCCATCCCGGTCTTCTCGTCTTCGCTGGAGGCCTTGTCGAGGTACTTGGCAGTCACAGCTCCGGCAAGCGCACGGATCAGTGCGGTGCCACCACCAGCAACGATGCCTTCTTCCACCGCTGCGCGGGTGGCGTGAAGGGCGTCTTCCACGCGTGCCTTCTTCTCCTTCATCTCGGTCTCGGTTGCTGCACCAACACTGATGACAGCCACACCGCCGGCGAGCTTGGCAAGACGCTCCTGGAGCTTCTCGCGATCGTAGTCCGAAGAGGTGTCTTCGATCTGCTTACGAATCTGATTCACGCGACCGCTGATGCCGTCGCTGGAACCTCCACCTTCAACGAGGGTGGTGGCTTCCTTGGTGATCGTCACCCGCTTCGCTTCGCCGAGGTCGTCGAGTTCAACATTCTCAAGCTTGATCCCGAGGTCTTCGGTGATGACTTTGCCGCCGGTGAGGATGGCGAGGTCTTCGAGCATGGCCTTGCGGCGATCTCCGAAACCAGGTGCCTTCACAGCAGCGATGTTGAGGGTGCCGCGGAGCTTGTTGACCACGAGGGTCGCAAGCGCTTCACCTTCCACGTCTTCAGCGATGATGAGGAGAGGACGGCCGGTCTTGGCAATCTTCTCCAAAAGAGGAAGCATGTCCTTGAGGGAGGAAATCTTCTTCTCGTTGATGAGGAGGTAGGCGTTCTCGAGGGAACACTCCATGGTCTCCGCGTCAGTCACGAAGTAAGGAGAGAGGTAACCCTTGTCGAACTGCATGCCTTCCACAACCTCGAGGGTCGTGTCGATGCCTTTGGCTTCTTCCACCGTGATGGTGCCGTCCTTGCCGACCTTGTCCATGGCTTCAGCGATGATGCCACCGATCTCTTCGTCCCAGTTGGCCGAAACGGTCGCAACCTGAGCGATTTCCTTGGTGTCGGAGACCTCCTTGGAGATCTCGTGAAGCTGGGCCACGATGGCCTCGGTGGCCTTCATGATGCCGCGCTGGAGGCTGATCGGGTTTGCACCGGCGGTCACGTTGCGAAGACCTTCTTTATAGATGGCTTCGGCAAGCACGGTCGCCGTGGTGGTGCCGTCACCGGCGATGTCGGATGTCTTCGAGGACACCTCACGGATGAGCTGTGCGCCCATGTTTTCGTAAGGATCGTCGAGCTCGATTTCCTTAGCGACCGAAACACCGTCCTTGGTGATGGTCGGGGAACCGAATTTCTTGTCGAGAATCACGTTACGTCCAGCAGGTCCGAGCGTCGCTTTCACGGCACGGGCCAGCTTTTCCACACCGCGCAGGAGGGCCTGGCGGGCGGCTTCGTCAAACTGTAGTTGTTTTGCTGCCATTGTCTTAGTTGGTTATTTTTATGTGGTTGTGCGTTTAGGCAACGAGGACGCCGAGGATGTCGGACTCGGAGATGATCAGAAGATCTTCGCCGTCGACCTTCACATCAGTGCCGCCGTATTTTGAAATGAGGACTTTGTCCCCGGGCTTCACGGAAAAGACGATGTCGTTTCCATTGTCATCTTTTCCGCCGGTGCCGAGGGAAACGATTTCCGCTTCCTGGGGCTTTTCCTGTGCAGAATCGGGAAGGACGATGCCCCCCGCGCTCATTGTTTCCGCCTCAAGGCGCTTCACGAGGACGCGATGCGCGAGTGGTTTGATACTAGCCATGTTGTGTGTTGTTGGTGTTGTTGTTTGTGTTGAGATAGCCGACCCGCCAGCCGTAAACGCCTAACGGGTCGGAAATTGTTGCGATTACTTCTCCGCGTCGACCACTTCAGCGTCGACCACTTTGCCTTTCGCCTTGCGGGGCTCTTCGGACTCATCGTCCTCCGGAGCGGCTCCGCCTGCAGCGCCTTGACCCATGTCGGGCATGTCCGGCATCTCCATTCCCGCGGCACCAGCAGCTGCCTGCGCCTGGTTGTAGAGCTCGGTCATTGCCGTCTCGAGTTCCGCGGTGGTCGATTTGATCTCCTCGATGTCATCCTTGGTCAGCGCTTCACGCACCGCCTTAATCTTCTCTTCGAGAGACTCCTTCAATTCAGCTGGAGCCTTGTCGCCCATTTCCGCGAGCTGCTTCTCGACGTCGAAGGCCATGTGCTCGGCCTTATTCTTGATGTCGACCGCTTCGGCGCGCTTCTTGTCTTCCTCGGCGTGCTCTTCCGCATCGCGCTTGGCCTTCTCGATTTCCTCTTCGTTGAGTCCGCTGGACCCTTCGATGGAGATCTTCTGCTCCTTGTTGTTCTTCTTGTCGGTCGCAGTGACATGCAGGATGCCGTTCACGTCGATGTCGAAGGTCACTTCGATCTGAGGCATGCCGCGTGGCGCGGGCTCGATACCATCGAGACGGAAGTTACCGAGAAGCTTGTTGTCGGCGAAGAGCGGACGCTCACCCTGACAAATCCGGATGTCCACCGCCGGCTGGCTTTCCACTGCCGTCGAGAAGACCTGCGAACGCTTCACCGGGATGGTCGTGTTCCGCTCGATCATTGCCGTGGCGCGGCTGCCTTCGGTCTCGATGGAGAGCGAAAGCGGAGTGACGTCGAGAAGGACAACGTCCTTCACGTCACCCATGAGCACACCGCCCTGGATACCGGCACCGATCGCCACCACCTCGTCGGGGTTGACCCCTTTGTGCGGCGGCTTGCCGGCAAGTTCCTCGGCAATGGCATAGACGGCTGGCATGCGGGTCATTCCTCCCACCAGAACAAGCTCGTTGATCTCGCTGGCGCTGACTCCGGCTTCCTTGAGGCAGTCGAGGACTGGCTTCTTGGTCCGCTGGAGCAAATCTCCGGTGAGCTGCTCGAGCTTCACGCGGCTCAGGCTGGTCTGAATGTGCTTCGGGCCAGTCTGGTCGGCCGTCACGAAGGGAAGGTTGATGTCGTAGTTCGTTGAAGAGCTCAACGCGATCTTCGCCTTCTCGGCCTCTTCCTTGATCCGCTGCAATGCGTCCGGCTGACCGCTGAGGTCGATGCCTTCGCTCGTTTTGAAATCCGAAACGATCCAGTTGATGATCGCCGTGTCCCAGTCGTCACCACCGAGTTGCGTGTCACCATCCGTGGAAAGCACCTCGAAGACACCGTCGCCGATCTCGAGGACCGAGATGTCAAAGGTTCCACCACCGAGGTCATACACCGCGATCTTCTCGTCGCTGGCCTTGTCCAAACCGTAAGCAAGCGAGGCTGCGGTCGGCTCGTTGATGATCCGGCGCACCTTCAGGCCCGCAATCTCACCAGCCGCCTTCGTGGCAGCCCGCTGCGAATCGTTGAAATAGGCAGGAACAGTGATCACCGCTTCAGTGATCGTCTCACCCAACTTCGCTTCGGCATCAGACTTGAGCTTGCCAAGAATCATCGCGGAAATTTCCTGCGGCGAGTAAGCCTTCTTCTCCCCGTCGACTTCCACTTCGATGTGCGCATCGCCGTTGGCTGCCTTCACGATTCCGTAGGGCAGGTTCTTGTCCGCGTCAGTCAGCTCATCGAACTTCCGTCCGATCAACCGCTTCGCGGAGAAAATAGTGTTGGTGGGGTTGGTCACCGCCTGGCGCTTGGCAGCTTGGCCAACGAGGCGCTCACCGCCCTTGGCAAATGCCACCACCGATGGCGTGGTCCGTGCCCCTTCCGAGTTTTCCAACACGACAGGCTCGCCCCCCTCCATGACAGCCATGCAGGAGTTCGTCGTTCCAAGGTCAATTCCGAGTATCTTCGACATAGTGCTTATTCCTTTCTGAGTAGTTAGTGCTATAGTGAGGCCTTTCGACCCCGGTTCTTTTCTGAAATTTTCCGGTCGGGGCGTCCCTCAACCGTGCTTTCCTATTGCAGTCCCCGTGCCACAAGGGGTTATTCACACCTCAATCAGCTCAGGATCAGCGCCATACAAATTTTCACGGATTTACCGTGAGAGCTAATCACACCTAGTTTGAGCCAATATGTCACGCTTAGCGCACCCCAACTGCGACATCTTGTGCCACCGGGCACATTGGCCTCCTCCCCTGCCGCGCAGCCACTCTTGGGCTGCGGCGATTCTTCGCCCCTCTCTGCTGTCGCTTCTAACTCCGTAATGGAAATGACCCCGCTCCCCCAGCGAAGGCAGCGATCGGGGCCCGCCGTGGTTCCCGGGCGAGCCAACTGCTTGCTCCAGCTCCTTTCCCGACAAATAGCCTGGTAAGGTTTCCTTTCCCTGCCGCGTAGTTATTCTATTCGGGCGGTCAACCCGCTCACCAATCCCGTGTTTCCTCGTCCCGACACCACTTTCACCGCTCTGGCCCTCCTCACTCTGGCCCTCCCCGCTGCGGCCGCTGCCCCGGATTTCGCGGAGCAGATCCAGCCCATCCTCGAACGGAACTGCGTCCGCTGCCACAACGCCGATAAAATCAAGGGTGGCCTCCGCATGGACACCCATGAGCTCATCCTGGAGGGCGGAGAAACCGCCGACGCCATCGTCCCGGGCGACATCGCCAAAAGCGAGCTCCTCGTCCGCATCCACCTCCGCCCCATCGACGAAGGCGTCATGCCCGACGAAGGCCGGGCCCTCAAACCGGAGGAAGTCGCCCTGCTCGACGCCTGGGTCGAGTCCGGAGCCGATTGGCCGAAGGGAGTCACTCTCACCGAGCGCAAACCCGAGCCGATCAAACGCGTCGCCCTTCCCAAAAAATCTCCCTCCTCCCCCACCGAGGCCGCCGCGATGCTCGATGATATCCTCCGCCGCGAAAATGCCGGCGCCCGGATCATCACAACCGACCTCATCAGCGACGCCGCCTTTCTCCGCCGCAGCACCATCGACCTCATCGGCCGCATCCCAACCATGGCCGAAGTCCGCGAGTTCGAACGCTGGGGTGATGGTCGCCGACGCAAGCTCGTCGACAAACTCATCGCCCATCCCCGTTTCGCAGACCGCTGGACCATCTTCATGGCCGACATGCTGCGCATTCGCTCAAACGTCGAGGGCGGCAACCAACTCCTCGCCTACATCCACGGTTCCATCGAAAGGGGCAAACCATACGACGAAGTGGTGCGCGAACTCATCAGCGCCTCAGGTCGATCCAACTCAAATCCCGCGGTCGGCTTCATCCTCGGCGACAACACCGAGCCCATGGAACTCGCCGCCGCCACCTCCCAAGTCTTCCTCGGCGTCCGCATCGGTTGCGCCATGTGCCACGACCATCCCTTCGACGATTGGGAACAACGCGACTTCTACGACCTCGCCGCCTTCTTCGGCAAAACCAAGCAAGTCCAGAACCGTCAACGCGGCATGACCTACACCACCGAGGGCGACAAAATGACGGTCCTCTGGCCGCCCGAGGACAAGGCCGAGCCCGACGACCGTAAGGCCATCGGTCCCAAGTTCCCCTTCCAACTCACCGAATTCGACACCCCCCCCGACTACCTCCGCCGCCTTGAGAAACTCCGTGAAAACAAGGACAAGGAAGACTCCGTGGGCGAAGAAGCCGCCGATCTCGACGCCCTCCTCGATGCCGTAGAACCGAATGTCGGCCGCCCCAGCGATCCCGTCCTCGCGGAAGCCAAAAAAGAAAGCCGCCAGCTCAACGTCCACGGCGATATCTACAAATCCAGTGAGATGCGGACCCAACTCGCCGCCCTCATCACCGACCCGCGCAACGGCTATTTCGCCCGCGCCTTCGTCAACCGCGTTTGGGCGGAACTCATCGGACACGGCTTCGTCGAACCGCTCGACAATTTTTCCGACTACAACGAACTCCATCACGCCAGCACCCTCGACTTCCTCTCCCAGGAATTCATCGCCAGCGGCTTCGACCTCCGCACCCTCGTCCGCCTCATCACCCTCTCCGACGCCTACCGTCGCGCCCCACTCGGAGCCGAAGTGAAGATCGCCCTCCGCGAAGAGAGCGAGAAGAACTTCGCCGCCGCCCCCACCCGCCGCATGCTCGGCGAGGTCCTCTACGACAGCATCATCACCGCCGGACACCTCAAGGATTTCAAGTGGCCCGCCGGAGCAAACAAGAAGGACATCAGCCGCGAAATCCAAGTTCCCACCGGGGAATTCACGATGGTCGACGTCGGCGACGCGCCACCCGCCATGATGAAGGCTGCCATGCGCGGCGACGGCTACGACCTCGAGTCCTCCATCACCCTCGACTTCAACGCTCTCGCCAACGCCGAGGAGCGCAACGAACTGGAATCCATGCGGCAGAAGTCCGACGAGCAGATCGAGGCGGAAAAGATGGCCGCGATGCAAAAGGAGACACAGCGCAAGGTCATGAAATACGAGATGAAGACGATCACCGAAACGATCGATGACAATCCCCGCTTCAGCAGCGCCATGCGCATGGCCACCCCCGCCCCACCAGCCCACTTCCTCCGCGTCTTCGGCCAACCGGCCCGCACCGGCCTCGGCGAGTTCCGCGATGAAGCATCCTCCCTACGCCAGCAACTCATGATGCTCAACGGCCGCATGACCCAAGAAGCCTCCCGCGTCGGCACCCTCGAACCTCTCCACCGGATCCTCGAAAAGGACCCCGACAAGGCCATCGACTGGGCCTACCAGGAAATCCTCACCCGCCTCCCAACGACCGAAGAGAAATCCGACGCCCGCCTCATCATCGCCTCCGGCACCGAAGGCATGGCCGACCTCCGCTGGGCCCTCCTCAACTCCAATGAATTCAGATTCCTCCCCTGACCTGACCCCCGGGACCACGGACTTTAGTCCACCCCTCCTACCCCTGACTTCAAAATTTCCAAATCATCAATCGTAAATCATCAAGCTCCCCTCCGACCTCCTAAAAAAATGAACGCCTGCTCCGATTACCAATTCACCCGCCGCCGCATGCTGAAGATGTTCAGCGCAAGCCTTCTCGGCATGCCCGTCAGCCAACTCCTCTCCAAGACTCTCGAAGGTCAAGGCCACGCCGAGCACGTCATCCTCTTCTGGAACAGCGGCGGCATGAGCCACCTCGACACCTGGGACCCAAAGCCCGGCCGCAAGACACAAGGCGAGTTCAACCCCATCAAGACCTCCGTCCCAGACATGGAGATCTCCGAAATTTTTCCGCAGCTCGCCAAGCAGATGCACCACGCCGCGCTCATCCGCTCCATCGCCGGCACCAACGGCGACCACGGCCGCGCCCAATACGAACTGCAAACCGGCTTCAACCAATCTCCCAACATCATCCACCCCGGCCTCGGCTCCCTGGTCGTGCATGAACGCGAACCACTCGGCGACCTCCCCGCGCTCGTCAGCATCAGCGGCCAGGCAGCCCGCGCCGGCTACCTCGGCCAACAATGCGAAGCCTACTTCGTCGGCCGCCCCGGCCAAAAGGATCCCTACCTCGCCTTCCCCGAAGGCATCAGCCACGCCCGGGGTATGCAGCGCCTGCAGATCCTCGAGAAGATGAACCGACGCTCCTCCGACAAAAATGGCGGCAGCGAACTCAAAGCTTCCGAAACCGCCCTCAAGGACGCCGTCGCCCTCATGGAAAGCCCCGCGCTCAAAGCCTTCGACCTGAAGGAGGAAAGCACACAAACCATCGAACGCTACGGCGACAACGAGTTTGGCCGCGGCGCACTTCTCGCCCGGCGCCTCGTTGAGAAAGGAGTCCGCTTCGTCCAAGTCAACCGCGGCGGCTTCGACAACCACGGCAACATTTTCGAGGCCATGCGCAACCACGGCGGCGTCATGGACCCCGCCATCGCCTCCCTCATTTCCGACCTCAAAGCGAACGGCAAACTCAGCAAAACACTCGTCGTCGTCCTCAGCGAATTCGGACGCACCCCCCGCATCAATGACGGCGGAGGTCGCGATCACTGGGCCCGTTGCTTCAGTTGCATGATGGCTGGCGGCGGCATCAAGGGCGGCTCCATCGTCGGCGCTTCTGACGAAGACGGCATGGCACCCGCCGAACGCCCCGTGAAAGTCTCCGACCTCCACGCCTCACTCTGCCACGCCCTCGGGATCAGCCTCAGCAAGGAACTCTACACCCCGCAGGGCAGACCGATGCGCCTCATCCGCAAGGAAGCAGAGCCCATCCGCGAACTGTTTATCTAAAGAACGTGAGAATGCCTTTTCGCTCCTCAATCATCCTCGCCCTCCTCCTCGCCCTCCCCGCCCTCGCCCAATCGCCGGAGAAGGCGGAACGTGGCTCCATCATCGAGGACCGCGCCGCCCGCAAACTCCTCCAGGCCGGTGACGCCCGCCTCGAGGTCGGCGAAAACGAGAAGGCCCTCGAGATCTGGGAATCGGTCGTCGAACGCTATCCTCGTAGTCAGATCCGCTTCGTCGCCCACCTCCGCCTCGCCGATCACCTCCTCCTGGAAACCAAGGAATACGACATGGCCCGCCTCCACTTCGAGGCCGCTGCCGCAGAGACCCACGAGGACGACGAAAAACGTGCCTACGCCTTCCTGAACACCGGCACCTGCTTCTACGAATCCGGCAACTACGGGAAGTGCTTCACGATCATGCGTGATGTCATCGAGCAATTCCCCACCTCCCCCGAAGTCAACGAAGCCTACTACTACATCGGCCTCGGCCACTTCAAACTCGGCCACTTCAGCCGCGCCATCGAAGCCCTCGAAAAGGTCGGCACCTCCCTCTCCACCCAGGACTCCACCATCGAAAAGGTCGAGGCCGGCAAACGACTCTACATCAAGATCGACGACAAGGATTTCGCCATCCTCGCTCCCGGCGAGCAGGTCAAGGTCACCTGCCGCACAAAGAGCGGCGACGAGGAATCTCTCCTCTGCGAACCGGTCGGACGAAATGCGCGCCTCGCCCTTGGCCGCATCATGACCACCCTCGCCGCCCCCACACCCAACAACGGCACCCTCGAAGTCCGTGGCGGTGATCAGGTCGCGGTCACCTACATCGATGCCCACACCGCGGAAAAAGGCGTCAACGAAAAGCGCCTCAAGGAGGTGGTCGTCGTCGGCAACGGCCTCGCCCGCATCACCGATGGTTCCTACCAGCGCGATCTCCAGGCCGCCGTGCTCGGCAAACCCATCCACCTCCAGGTCTCCGACGCCGATCACGACACCACCGCCGGCGCAGACACCCTCGAAGCCACCCTGCAGGTCTTCCGCCGCAAGACTCCGGACGAAATCGATGACGAACTCGCCAAACGTGTCGCCAGCGGCGAACTCGAGGAAGGCCCCGACGGCGAAGACATCAAATCCCAGATCGACCCGCTCCTCCTCGTCCGCTCCGAACCGATCACTTTCCGCGAGAGCGATGAAAACGGCGTCTTCCGACGCTCCCTCCCTCTCCAACTCGGCACCGCCCCGGGCAACCTCACCGCCGAACCCGGCCAAACGATCCGCCTCGTCTACCGCGACAACCGTCACCTCGGCGAAGGCACTCTCGTTCGCACCGCCGAGGTCCGCGTCATCGAAGGCAACCTCGGCGAAGTCCGCGTCACCCGCACCGAGATCTCCGACGAGGAACTCCGTCTGAAAACCCGCCTCCGCACCGCTTCCGCCCTCACCGAGGTCGGTAACCACTACAATGAATTCGGCCTCAACGAAAAGGCCGACCTCAAATACACCGAGGCTCTCGAGGTCTGCGAAGACATCCTTGAACAGGCCCGCCAGATCGGCGGCAGCTTCCTCGAGGAAACCTACGTGCAACTCTGGCGCATCTACTTCGCCATGGATCAACTCAACCTCGCTCTCGGCATGAGCCGCCGCCTCCTCGCCGAGTTCCCCTCCAGCGCCTTCATCGATGAAGCCATGCTCCAACAGGCCCACGTCGAACGAAAGCGCGAGAACTACCCCCGCGCCATCAGCCTCTACTCCAGCATCGCCAAACTCCCCAACAGCCCCCTCCGGGGCGAAGGCCAGTTCTATGTCGGCGAATGCTACGAGTCCATGGCCCTCAAGGCCCCCGCCGCACAATCCGCCCAGCTCTTCGAGAAAGCCTTCCTCGCCTACCAGAAGGTCTACGAGCAATTCCCCGACTCCGGCCGCGTCGGTGACGCCGTCGCCAAGATGGCCGCCTTCTACTATCAAAAAGAAGACTACTCCCGCGCCGTCGACGTCTTCGAAAACGTCCTCTCCGACTACCCCGACGCCAACTTCCTCGACGTCATCCTCTTCAACTACGGCCGCTGCCTCTACAAACTCGAACGCAAACCCGAGGCCCGCCGCCGCTTCGAACAACTCATCAACGACTACCCCGAAAGCGAAATCGCCTCGGAAGCCAACAAGATCGTCGAAGCCCTCAAGAAAGCCGGATTTTGAAAACAACAAGTAATGAGCAAACTGGTAGGGGACGGTCGCTCCGCGCCGTCCGGTGGCGCCACGCCGTTTCACCAAGGACCGCAGATCATTTTCATCCGCCTCGACGGGCCAAAGCCCACCAAAGTCCGCCCCTCAATGGATAATAAACCGCTTTCCCTCCCTCCACGGCCCACCCGCCGGACGGCGCGGAGCGACCGTCCCCTACCCTTCCCAAAATTCTGTTAATTCTGTCCCTCTCCATGCGCTCTCTCAAGTCCACCATCCTCCTTCTCCTCGCCCTCCTTCTCACCTTTCCCGCCTTAGCAGCCCCGGTTGACAAAGCGGTCGCCTTCGAAGCCAAGCTGAAGGAAACCGCCGAGGCCTCCCCCACTGGCGCCGCCCTCATGCTCCAACTCATCGACCTCTACTGGGTCGACGAACAGGTCTTCGGACTCATCCGCACCGCCACCAAATTCTCCCGTTCCCAACCCGAACATCCTCGCCGCGCCGAGGTCATGCTCAAACTCATGCATGGCTACGCAGCCACCGCCCGGCACGAAGACGTCATCACCACCGGCCGCCAGTTTCTCGATCTCTTTCCGAAACACACCCTCACCAACCCGGCCCGCGACCGCTTCGCCACCGCCCTCGAATGCACCGGCCGCGGCACCCAGGCCGCCACTCTCCGCGGGGAGATTTGGAAGAATGGCGGCAGCACCGAGCAGGGCATTCGCGCCATTCGACTCTCCGTAACGGCCAACAAGGGAACCTCCTTCAAGGAAGCCACCGCTCTCGCCACCGCGATGGCCGCCAAACTCCCCGCCGACGTCACCCTCACCTCCGTCGGCTTCGAGGGAATGGCCGCCGCCGAACGCGCCGAACAATGGTCCGAAGGCCTCCAACTCGCCAAGACCCTCCTCCGCCGCAAGGCCCCCCTCAACAAGCACCGCAAAACTGAACTCTGGTACCGCACCGGCCGCTTCGAGTCCCGCCTCGGTCAACACGAAAACGCCATCGCCTCTTTCCGCAAAGCCCTCACTCCCGGCCGCGACGACGTCCATCGCTACCTCGTCCAGTCCATGCTCAGCGCCGCCAAGCCCCCCGCCGAGATCGAAGCCGAAGCCCGCCGCTACCTCGCCGCTTTTCCAAGCCGTGATGATCGTTTCGAGCCGCTCATCCAGACCGCCGGTGCCGCCGCAGGAGCAAAGGACCGCACCCGCGCCCTCAAGATCGCCGAGGAAATTATCCCCCAGCGACACGACCTCGGCGAACTCGCCCGTTCCTACGTCATCTGGTGTGGCGACGATCACAAACGCGCCGAGCAGGGCCTCATTAAACTCATCGGCCAGAACCCACCCGATGTCGCCACCCTCCGCGCCGTCCTCACCATCGAAGTCTACCGAGATCGCCTCAAGGACACCGCCAAAGCCCGCGCCGCCGCCCGCAACTTCTTCGCCAAATCCCCCACCCAAGACAGCTGGGTCGAGGAAATCTCCACCTACCTCTATAACTCCGCCACCAACGAGGCCGCCTTCGCCAAAGACCTCGCGGCGATCACCGCCAGCGCCAAAGCCTTCCCCCACCTCGGCGAGTTCCAGGACCGCATCCTGAAAATTGGTCCCAAGGATAAGTCCCGCAACCGTGCCTGGCAGGCCGCAAAGAAAAATCACCAGAACGACGCCACCGCAAAACTCTGGCGCCAAACCCGCGAGAAGGGCGGCAAGTCCGGACAAGCCTGCCAGAAACTTCTCCAGAAGAAACTCCCCACCGAACAAAAACACCTCCTCCTCGCCCGCCTCGCCTACGTCTACCGCAACCACCTCGGCGGCAAATCCAAAGAGGCCTCCGCCAAACACTACGAAACCCTTTGCAAGACCTTTCCCAAGGACCTCGACGCCGCCGAAAAATGGCTCGAAGCAGCCGCCTACGCGAAACCCGACACGAAGATTCCCGCCGCAAATCACCTCCTCACCATCCCCGCCGGCCCCACCCACTACGACACCTGGTTGCGCCTCGCCGAGTTGAAGGACGAAGCCATCCTTCGCAAAGCCATCCCCTGGATCAGCACCTCCGCCAAACAAACCACCCACCTCTTCGCCTACGCCACCCGCATCGGCGATGTCATGAACGAACTCGGGATGAAGTCCGAAGCCATCAACTGGTGGAAGGCCAACATGGACCTCAACCCCAACGACCCGGAATGCATTTCCTGCGCCCTCCGCGTCGCCAACACCATGGACCCCGCGGCCGCCCGTGCCTTCCTCGTAAAACGCTTCGGCGCCGACTCCGATCACCAAGGTCGCTACGCCGGCGAGATCGCCTCCCTCGATTTCAAAGCCGACAAGCTCGATGCCATGGAGGCCATCCTCAAAAAATCCCGCGCCTGGGCCTCCGCCGACCCCTTCCGCTCATGGGGCCTCGGCGAATGGCCACCCCGCACCTGGCTCGAAACAGCCCGCGGCCACAAGGAATGGCCCGACGATAAAAAGGCCCGCGTCTACCGCCTCGTCCGTGACCTCCGCATCGGCCGCACCAGCGCCGAGGCCGGCATGGAGCTCATCGCCACCGACAAGAGAAGCACCGATCGCCTCCTCCGCGCCCAGGATCTCATCCTCATGGCCGAGGCCCACCACGAATCCTGGAAGCGCCTCTTCCCCTACGCCCAGAGCGCCCTCGCCCGGGACGACGTCAGCCTTGGTGCCACCATCCTCAACGGCCTCCTCAACACCATCCGCTCGGTCGGCAACAACGAGATGACCGAAGCCCGCTCCCTCCTCCGCACCGCCTACGGCAAGATGGGCAGCCTCGGCGCCGACATCCCCGCCGACAGCCCCATCGCCCCGCTCCTGCAAATCATCCTCCACCTCCGCCTCGGCGAGGACGAACTCGCCGAGCAAGCCTACTTCGACAACAAGGGCCTCTTCGACACCCACCGCCACGACGTCCCCGTCGAACTCGTCCTCTTCGGCGCCAAAACACACATCGACCAAGGCACCCCCCAAGACCACGAACGCGCCGAGGACATCCTCCGCGGTTGGATGATCAAATTCACCGAATCCGAAAAGGTCGACATCCGTGACAAGTCCCGCGTCCAACTCCTCCTCGCCCGGAACTACCAACGGGCCCGCCAATACGACGTCGCCCGCGCCGAGTTCACCACCGTCCTCAACATCTATAAGGATCAACCGGAAGCCATCGACGCCCGTTTCGGCATCGGCGAAACCTACATGGCGCAGAAAGTTTATGAGCAGGCCGCCGAGATCTTCACGGAACTCTCCGAGAGCTCAAACCCGTCCATCGCCATCCGCGCCGACTTCCTCCGTGGCGTCCTCGCCATCCGCCAGGACAGCAACCAAGAGGCCCGCGCCATCTTCCTGAGCGTCCTCGAACACTCCCCCGACGCCGAACTCGCCAACGAAACACTCTACAACCTCGCCGAGGTCTACGGCATCGAGCAACGCTACCTCACCCAACTCGAAACCCTCCGCACCGTCGGCCGACTCGGACAGGAATCCAAGGTCTGGCACACCCCCGGCACGGCCCTCTCCGTGGTCGTGCAAGATCCCGACCTCGGTATCAGCCGTGGCGAAACCCGCATCCCCGTCGTCGTCCGCACCGACCCCGGCAACGACTACGAAAAAGCCTTCCTCTCCAGCGGCGGCGCCGGCAAGGGCATCTTTCTCACCGAATTTCCCACCACCCTCGGCGGAGCCAAACCCGGCGACGGCATTCTCCAGGTCACCGGCGGCGACACGATCAACGTCGACTACCCCGAAGACTTCAAAAAGGAGTTTCAGTTCGAATTCCTCAGCAACACCAGCATCCGCATCGCCTCCGATGGAAACCTCGAGGTCGCCAGTAGCGAAATCATCAACAAGGACGACGAAACATTCACCGAGAACCTCCAGAAGGAAGTCGCTGACGACAAGGAGGAACTACCCCGCGCCGCCACCCGTCCAAAAAACCAAATCAAGCCCGGCAACCTGGTCTACATCGAGGTCAAGGACGGCGACCGCGACCTCACCGGCGAGCCCGACCAAGTCGGCATCAAGCTCACCGCCTCCAGCGGCGACGAGGTCCAACTAAAGATCAAGGAGGAAAGCCAACACGGCGGACGCTTCCTCGGCATGGCCCGCACCGGAGAACTCCCCGCCGGCGCCAGCGCCTCCGACTCCGGCCTCGACCACAGCCCGCTCATGGCCATCGACCATTCCATGGATACCGCCTGGCGCAGCGAACCCGACGGCGCCGCACCGAAATCGCTCTCGGTGGACATGAAGGAGCTCCGCCAAACGGAAACGATCACCCTCAATTCCCCCGAGGCCGAACAGGGGGCCCCCGTCCGAATGCACGTCCGCGGCTCCCACGACGGACGCTTCTGGTTCAACCTCGCCGAGTTCCCCACCCGCGAACCCGACACGAAACTGGAGTTCCCCGACAAGGGCATGCACCTCCGAGTCTTTAAAACACCGGCCAGCAAGTTGCGGGAAAGCTACACGTGGAAAGAGATCGCCGACCTCGCCGGCAAAGTCGAACCCACCGAACTGAAGAAGGTCGATACCCTCACCTGGCAGGCCCCCGAAGAAGGCACCGACGCCTACTTCCTCATCTGGTCCGGACCCTTCGTCCAGGAACGCGACGGCGCCGTGCGCTTCGAAGTCGCCGGCCGCAGCACCGCGGTCATGATCGACGGCCGCCTCGAACTCCCCGTCGGCGAGGGCGACCGCAGCGTCGATGTCTTCGCCACCCGTGGCATCCACCACCTCACCATCTTCTCCATCGCCACCCCGAAAGTGCCGACTGCCGCAGCCCTCCGCGCCCGGGAAAACCACCAGTCCGCCACCGTCTCCCTCCGTCCCTTCCACGCCGCCGACTTCGACCCGGCCTCCGTCGCCGACCTTACCAAGACCATCCCCCTCGCCCCGGGCGAGATCAGACAGGAAGAGAACCGCTGGACCCTCACCATGCCGGCCCGTGAACTCCGCTACCTCGAGTTCCAATTCCTCGAATACCGCGGCGAAGCCATCGCCATCAACAACGTCGAAATCTCCGGCGGCGGCAACAAACACATCCCGCCCGCCGAGAACGTCCTCGAACTCGCCAACAACGACGTCCTCGAACTCGCTCCCGGCGACACTGTCCAGGTCTCCTACCTCGACGAACTCACCGCCGGCGGCGAGCAACGCAACCGCCTCCTCACCAAATCCCTCACCGCCACCTACTACAACGGCGAGATCACCCCCATCGGCTATGACTTCGCCCGCGACGGCGGCGGCTCGGTCGATGGCACCCGCAAGGAACTCCTCCGCATCGAACCCGGTGACCGCATCGTTGCCGAGGTAGTCGACTTCGATCTCGATATCGGCCTCGACCGCGACAGCGTGGAAGTCGAAGTGCAAATCAACGCCGACCCACCCTTCATCCTCCCCGCCACCGAAACCGGTTCCTCCACCGGCGTCTTTCACGCCGAAATCAACACCGCCGCCGAACCCGCCGAAGGCAAGGTCGTCGTCAAACAGGGAGACAAGGTCTACCTGCGCTACAAGGACACCCAGAACACCTTCCCCGGCCATGCCTTCTACCGCGAGACCGTCGTCTTCCTCAACGAACCGACCGAGGCCCGCCTCCAAATCGTCGACAGCGAAACCCCCGTCGAATCCGCCCCACGATTCATCCCCGGTTCCTTCGACCCCGACCACACCAGCAAGGTCGAATACCGCCTCCCCCTCACCGTCGAGGTCATCGACCCCGACCAAGCCCGCGACTCACGCAGCACGCTCACCGTCGAGGTCGCCACCAGCCAAGGAACCAAGGTCCGCGTGCAATGCGTCCTCTCCCGCGCCATGGCCGGCCCCAGTGATTCACTCGACGAAGTCCGCAACCCCGCCCTCTTCGAAGGACGCTTCGTCGGCCAGATCCCCCTCCTTCTCGGCGGCACGGAGAGCGCCGGTGAAGTCCCCGCCGACGGCACCATCCCCCGCGGCGGTCTCGGCAAGGTCCTCCCCCCCGTCTCCGACGACCCCACCGAACTCCTCGACGACGGATCCGAAAAGACCGCCCCCGGCATTCTCGTCCTCAACACCCTCGGCAACGACTCCTTCACCGCCACCTACAACGACGAGGCCCGCCCCGACGGCACCACCCCCGCCCTCACCGCGAGTGCCTCCCTCTTCTCCGCCGCAAACCTCATCATCACTAACGAGGAATACCTCGAACCCGCCGAACTCGCCCACGTCGGTAAAAAACTCTTCCTCGTCCTCCAAGACCCCGACCTCGACACCTCCAGCCAACGCGACAGGGCCATGGTCCGCATCGTCACCGCCAGCGGCGAGGACGAAACGATCGAACTCGAGGAAACCCTCACCCACAGCGGCACCTTCAGCGGCTCCCTCCCCCTCACCGCCGCGCAAACTCCCACCAAAGGCAACTTCGCCGGCAACATCGAATGCTTCTTCGGCGACGATCTCACCGTCGGCTACCTCGACAACGTCCCGCAAACCCCCGACGGCGAACCGATCATCGAGATGATGATCCCCGTCGCCATCGGCACGAACGGCGAGATGTCCGCCTTCAGCAAAGTTTACAAGGACGAGGACCTCGCCATCCAAACCCAGTTCCACATCGCCGAAAGCTACTTCGAACTCTTCAAAAGCCACCGCGCCCTCGAACACCTCGAGGAAGCCGACGCCGACCTCCAGGCCGGTCGCCGCGTCCTCCGCGAACTCCAGGAAGATTACCCGAACCCGAAATACGCCCCCCGCGTTTCCTACCTCCTCGGCCAGTTCGCCCAGGAAATGGAAGCCTGGGACGAAGCGATCTCCGCCTACGGATCCATCGTCCGCAACCACCCCGACCACAACCTCGCCCCCGACGCCCAATACAAGCTCGGCCAGTGCCACGAGGAAGCCGGCGAACTCGACGAAGCGCTCGAAGCCTACGTCACCCTCGCCGGCACCTACCCAAAAAGCCCCCTCATCGCCAACGTCATGCTCCGCATCAACGAGCACTTCTACGAGAAGGAGGACTTCACCGTGGCCGCCTCGGTCGGGGAAAAGTTCATCGAGAAATTCCCCAACCACGAATGGACCCCCAAGATGGCCTTCCGCATCGGCCAGTGTCACTACAAGCTCGAGGAATTCCAGAAAGGCGGCGAGTCCTTCGACTCCTTTGTGAAACGCTTCCCAGATCAGGAACTCACCGCCCAGGCCCTCTTCTGGTCCGGCGAAAGCTACCGTATGGGCAACGACATCCCCAACGCCTTCCGCCGATACAACCGCTGCCGCTGGGACTTCCCGGAGAGCGACGCCGCCAAATACTCCCGCGGCCGCCTTGCCCTCCCCGAACTGCTGGCTCAGTTTGAACGCGAAGCAAATCTCGACGACTAAATCATGCTAACACACTCCGGCTCCACCCTCGCCGCCAGCTTCCTCGACAGCGGCGCCCTCAAACTCCTCCTCGAAGGCGGCCCCTTCATGTGGCCCCTCCTCGCCCTCCTCATCCTCGCCATCGCCGTCATCATCGAGCGCTACCGCAGCCTTAAACTCCTCGAAACCGACGCCAGCGAACTCCGCGAACAGGTCGTCAACCTCCTCTCCGAAGACAAGGTCGAGGAATCCCTCGAACTCTGCGACGCCGCGCGGGGACCCGTCCCCGCCGTCCTCTCCAACGGCCTCCGCAAATACCTCGTCCTCCGCCGCCTCGACTACGATCAGGCCCAGATGGAACAACAGGTCATCAAGAGCATGGAGAACTACGGGGTGAACATCGTCGCCGCCCTCGAGAGACACCTCCCCATCCTCGCCACCATCGCCTCGGTCGCCCCCATGCTCGGCTTCCTCGGCACGGTGCAGGGCATGATCGTCGCCTTCGGGGACATCGAGGCCAACATCGGCACGCAAAACATCGTGCAGGCCGCCGCCTCCGGCATCCGCGTCGCCCTCCTCACCACCGCCTTCGGCCTCATCGTCGGCATCCCCGCCTACATGGCCTTCAACTACTTCACCGGCATCATCAACGACTTCGTCCTCCAGGTGGAATCCTCCGCCGCCGAACTCATCGAGGTCGTCACCCTCCGCCTCACTCTCGACAAGGGTAAATCATGAAACTCAACCGCGGCAAAATGCTCATCGATCCGCCGGCCAGCGCCAGCTCGGACATCGCGTTCATTTTGATCATTTTCTTCCTCGTCTGTGCCGCCGTGCAGCCGGAAACCGGCCTCGCCCAGGTCCTGCCGAAAACCGAGGAACAGACCGAAAAACGCAACCAGAGCAAAAACCTCGAGGTCTCCATCACCCCCACCAGTATCGTCCTCAACGGCAGCCCCCTCCAACTCCCCGAGTTCTCCCAGCGCCTCACCGCCGCCCTCAGCAAGAAGACGAAGGAAGCCGATCGCATCGTCGTCGTGAAAAGCGCCCCCAACACTCCCTACCCGGCCTGGATCCGCGTCTCCCAAGCCATCGAACAGGCCGGCGGCATCCTCACCCTCGAACTCGAATCCAACCGCACCATCATCGTCGACTAACCCCCCATCCCTCAACTCTCCCTCCCCCTGACAACTGATAACCGGCAACGCCACCCATGAAACTCCCCCGCAAAAAGCTGACCGCTTCGATCCCCTCCTTCGCGATGGGCGACATCGGCTTTCTGCTCCTCATCTTCTTCGTCATCCTCGCCCGGGCCCAGGACGACAGCCACATCCAGTGGGAACCCGCCAAGCTCGACGACATCAAAATGGCCGCCGCCCCCCTCGCCAGTGTCGCCATCGACTCCGGCTACAAGGTCTACCTCGACGGCAAGGAGATCGCCCCGGAGGAAATCGCCGCCGCCCTCTCCACCGTCCTCGGCGACACCCCCGCCGGACAACGCAACGTCTTCCTCAAAGTCCACCGCGAGGCTATGGCCTCGCACTTTGAACCAGTCATCGCCGCCATCAGCGAAGCCGGCGGAGACCTCATCCACATTCTCGAACCCGAAGCGGAAACCACTACCCCATGAAGAGCGAAACCAACACTCCCTCCCGCAGCACCCTTGCCAGCACCAAAGCCGACCTCCGCGAGCTAAAAGGCAACTCCCGCGCCACCGTCCAGGAACTGCAGGCCTTTCTCCGCGAACTCAAAGGCAAGAGCCCCCAGGAAATGCTCGGCGTGGTCGCCTCCAGCCAACTCATCCGCGCCCTCACCCTCTCCTGCACCCTCGTCGCCGCCGGCATCCTCCTCTTCACCGCCATCCCCTACTTCTTCGGAGAGGAGCCCAGCTCCGAAACTATGGAGCGCGGGTTTGAAACCCGCCCCCCAACCCCTGCTCCGGAAGCTTCTCCTCAAACTCCGGCCCCAACTCCACCCGTCAAACCCTCCCCAGCCCCCGACCCCATCGAAAACCTCGGCGTCGGCGAAGAACTCCCCGCCCCCCCCAACGTCAACCCCCTCGAAAACAACGGCGACGACTTCCTCAAGGACCTCGAATGATGAACTCTCCAAACCGTGGCGTGACCGTCCCGGTCACAGGCCAAGACTCCTGCGAAGCATTCCAATTCAGGCAAAAACCCTGCCAGTGTTTTGACTGGGACCGGGATGGTCCCGCCACTTTCCCTTCCCCGAATGTTCTCTAAGGAACAGATCCTCAAGCTCCGCGACTGGCTGCGCCTCCACAGCCGTCGCCCCGTCGTGCGCACCGGCGCCTTCTCCATCCTCTGGTCCCTCCTCTGGATCGATGCCCACGCCTGGTTCCTCTTCTCCACCACCACCCAGCTCATCGGCTTCCTCTCCGCCCTCCCCGTCTGCTACTACTGGATCCGTCGTCATCGGAACTCCCCCCTCCTCACCCGCCGCGCCATCCTCAGCGCCTGCTACCTTCCCTGCTGGCAGCTCCTCAACCACCTCCCCCTCCTCTTTTTCGCCTACAGCTTCGCCAACACCATCACCCGACTCGGCACCATCGGCGCCTTCTTCCTCGGACTCGGTTGGGCGGTCTGGTGGATCGATCGCGAAACAAAACGCGCCTCTCCCCCCAACGACACAAAACGCATCTGGG
Organism: Akkermansiaceae bacterium; assembly: GCA_028822695.1. Classification (GTDB taxonomy): domain Bacteria; phylum Verrucomicrobiota; class Verrucomicrobiia; order Verrucomicrobiales; family Akkermansiaceae; genus JAPKDA01. Next base: position 2,711 of record JAPKDA010000001.1, on the reverse strand, counting down.
ACCCCCGCCAACTCGTCGCCTGGTACTTCGGCAAGAAAAACAACAAACTCCGCCAATCGATCTTCACCCTCCTCACCTACACCTGCCTCTTCGGCACCATGGCCCTCTTCCTCACCCGCCTCTCGGGTTGCAGCATCTACGAATCTCCCAGCGGCGGCGGCGAGGAAAAACAACTCAAGCAGATCGTCAAAATCCAGACGGTCATCAATAAGAAGTACGTCATCAATCCCTACAGCAGCATCCTCTTCAACCCGCCCCCCATCGACGACGTCAAACTCGAGGTCCTCGAAGTCACCGAACACCTCTACAAGATCGGCCAGGGCAAAGGCGAGGGGGCCGGCTTTTCCGCCGGCACGACCCGCGGCAAGGTCCGCTTCATCCGCCTCAAATACAACGGCGGCGATTGGTTCCAAGACATGGAACGCGGCGCCGATCTCAATCTTCTCACCGAATACGGCGTCCGCCTCGGCCATCCCGTCAACGATCGTCCTGAACCGATGGAGATCTCCCGCCTGAAGAGTTTCCCTCCCCGCAAGAGCCCGCCCATGGTCTACATGACCGGCCAGCAGAAGATCAATGTGAGCGAGGGAGAGATCAAAACCCTCCGCAAGTACCTCCTCGACCACCACGGCATGCTCTTCGGCGACAATGGCGGCAGCTCCGGATGGGAAGGACAGTTCGTCTCCATGATGCAACGCATCCTCCCCAAAATCGAACCCATCTCCGTCTACCTCGATCACCCCATCCACCGCATCCCCTACCCCCTCCCAAAACTCCCCATCGTTGCCCCCCACGGCCGCTCCACCGCCCTCGGCTGGGTGGTCGACGGACGCCTCGTCGCCTACTACCATCCCGGCGACATCGGCGATGCCTGGGCCGACGGCCACTCCGGCGTCCCCCACGCCGTCTGGGAATCCAGCTACCAACTCGGCATCAACATCATCTACTACGCCCACGCCCAGTACAACAAGTGGCTCGAATCCACCAAGAAGTGAATGCGATAGCCCATACCTTCAGAAACCAACATCTCTCCCTTTCCCCAATCAGTGAACATCAGTGTCATCAGCGGTCAAATCCTCCGACCTCCCACCTTCCTCGTCGTTCTGGCAACCTGCCTCTGGTCGCTCCTCTCCCCGACTGCCTTCGCCGCCCTTTCCCCCATCGAGCAAATCCAGATCGCCACCTTCGAAAAGATGCGCGACGTCGAGCGCTACCAGATCAAGATCGCCGAAAAGCACTACACGAAAGGCGAGTATAAGATCGCCCTCGCCGAGTACGAAAAATTCCTCACCCTCTACGAGAAGAGCCCCGGCGCCCCCTACGCCCAACTCATGTGGAGCCATACCATGATGCATCTCAAAAAGCCCAAGACCGCCATGCGCGAGGGCTTCCAATCGGTCATCGATTACTGGCCGGAGTCCCACGAAGCCACCGTCGCCGCCTACTGCATCGCCGATTCCTACCGCACCATGGGCGAGGTCAAGGACGCTCAAAAGGCGTTCCGCTTCCTCATCAAGGAATACCCAAAACACAACATCGCCGTCCGCTCCCGCGTCGACCTCCTCCACTACGCCCGCCTCCACAAAGACGAGGATGAACGCCTCTCCATCCTCAACGACCTCACCTTCAACGTCGAACGCACCAAAACCGCGTCGACCACCTGTATCAAGGCCGCCCACGAACTCGCCGAACTCCACTTCTTTGCCCAACGCCTCGAGGCCGGCAAGAAGGCCCTCTCCACCACCTACACCGGACCAAAACTCTTCGACTCCGTCGTCAGCCTCTCCGCCAAAACGGTCCAACACCTCCTCAAGGAGGCCTCCACCAAATCCGCCGCCATCAAACTCGGCGACCAACTCCTCGCCACCCTCCGCGCCGAAACCCTCATCCGCCCCGAGATTGCCAAAGACCTCCTCTACCGCGCCGCCGACCTCCACGCCACCCTCGGCCGTCCCAGCGACACCTGGCGCCTCTACGACGAAATCGGCGAACGCTTCGGCGTCAATGACGGACTCCGCGGCCGACAAGCCACTTGGTGCATCTCCCGCGAAAAACGCGACCAGGCCCGCCGCATCTACGGCGAGTTCGAGGACGTCGTCACCGGCCAAAAAGCCATCGCCGGAATGTATCTCGAAGAAGGCAAGGTCAACGAAGCGATCGAAGTCTACCGCCACCTCCTCGAAATCGACGGCGACCATTCCGGCGATCACTTCTGGGCCATCGCCGGGTGCTACGAAAAACTTTCCGACTGGAAAAAAGCCCTCGCCAGCTATCGACAGGTCGATCGGTTTCCCCAGAACTACTTCGCCATCGCCAAGTGCCACCGGCGCTTGGGCGAGCAGAAGGAAGCCATCGTCCTCTACAACCAATGCAAGGTCGTCGATAACGCCGCCCCCGCCGCCACCCTCGAAATCGGATTCACCTACGAGGAAGCCAAGGACAAGGAAAAGGCCATCCGCACCTTCCAGCTCACCTGCAAACGCTACCCCAAGTCCCCCCAGGCCAGCCGCGCCCACTCCCACCTGCAGAACAAGTACAACATCAACGTCACCCTCGGCGGCACCGAGGAGGAGTAGGCTCTCCCGCCCCTCCCTGCATCTCAGGATCCTCAGGCCCTCAAAGATCGACTTTCCCTAGTCCGTCAGCACAGATCTTACTTTACCCCCCTTGTCAGCCGCGAGAAAGAGCGCCTCGCCGCGGACCGTCGGCGG
>JAPKDA010000025.1 GCA_028822695.1 Akkermansiaceae bacterium | reverse complement strand
ATCGCTGATCACTTCCATCATGCCGCGCATGTTGGCATGGCCTTCTCCGCAGAGCTGACCGCACACAACATAGGTCTCGAGCTTCTGAATCGGTCGGAACCACATCGGAATATCCCTCGAAGGCATCGCATCCTGCTGCACCCGCATCGGGACGATGGAGTAGTTGTGAATCACGTCCGTGGACGTCACCTGAATGATGCACGGACGATCCACCGCCGTCTTCAACACAGGGCTCGTAAAGTCATCCCAGCCATTCGGATCCTCAGGATCAACACAAGGATCGCCAGCAGTCTTGATCAAGAACCGGTCGATGCGACCAAACTTCCCGTCCGCACCGGGGTAGTGGTAGTTCCATGCAAACTGATAACCGATCGCCCGAACGCGGATCGGATCCTGCGCCTGGATGTCTTCGTAACGGTCCGTGCGCTCCTGCCAAAGTGGGAAAGCAAACCCAAGAAGCAGAATTGCTTCGATGATCACCACGCCGATCTCCAAGTGGGTCGACACATGGTTCTTCACGCCAGTGTAGGACGCCTTCTTGTTCCTGCGATGCCAGAAGAGATAGCAGGCCACAAAGAAGAAGATTGTCCAACCGATGAACAATCCACCCATAAACCAGTGCACCACATCAATCAGGTGATCTACCCCTCCACCGTGTTCAGCGAAGTTTTCCGGAATGCCGAGAAGTTTTGTAGGACTCATGAGATATTGTCGAAGCGATCGGGGGGGTAGTCGCGAAATTGAGGATCAAGGCACGCTGCCTCCCGTCTCGCGAGACGGGCAATGAAGAAAACGATCCCAGCGGCCATCGGCACGATGATCGCCACCATGAACATGATCGCCCACCCCGCCGCATCACCACCAGCTTCCTTGAAGCTGTTGGCGCAGGTCGCACAGGCGAGTTGGATCGATTCAGGATTCACAGTTCTAGAGGGTCAACTTTTTTGCTTTGCGGTAAAAATAAACGCCGTAGACCGGCATGACGAGCAATCCCACCACCCCGATAATTCCCATCACCCGCGCCACTCTCCCGGCGTTCTCCGGCGCAAGCCCGAATCCCCACACCGCCAGAAACAGGAAGAGGAAGGTCGAGACCGTCACGAAGACAATATGGAATCCACGAAGAGACATTAATCAGTCGTCGACAGGGTTTGCGGGGTTAAAAAATCCGGTGCCTTCCAAGGCGTTTCCATACTCGAGCGGATCGATGTAGTGGAAGCCGGTCAGCCCCATCAGGGCCAAAGCGAGAATGATGCCCAAGCCGAAGACATAATAGATCAGCTTCTTCTCGTGATTGAGGTGCATGAAGATCGCTCCCACCAGAGTCGCCTTCACCGACGCGATCAGGAGACCGATCGTCATGTCGGCCATGTCAAAGCCGTGCCCACCAAAGTCGAGCCATGGCTGCGTTGCTACCGCCACCGTCACAACGGTGAAAGTGAAGAGCACCGCCCCAATGAGAATGTAGAGCTTCTGCGCCTTTTTGATTTCTTCTACGGAATCTGCCATTGTCTTCAGGATAAAGGATTACATCAAATAGAGGATCGGAAAGAGAAAGATCCAAACCAAGTCCACAAAGTGCCAGAAGAGGCCACCAATCTCGACCCGGTTCGCGAGCCACTCAGGGTTGCTGCGATAGAGCCCCTTGCTGAAGAACAGGAAGTAACTCAGCACCAAGGCACCGCCCACCACGTGCAAGCCGTGAAGACCGGTAATCGTGAAGTAGATCGCATAGTAGTGGTTCCACTTCGGCGTGAAGAGCGACTCGAAGGCCACCTTCTCGTTGGGAACCTCAATGCTGAAGAAGGCATGCTGGAACTCGGGGTTCTTGTGATCCGGTCCGGTGATTCCTTCCATCATCCCCGGGCGAAGATCCTCAACTTCCGGAGAGTCCGCATCGAGGTGCTTCTCGTGAGCCCGGTGGAATGCAACGAGGTCCTGCCAGTCGATCCGATAACGATCGTTCTCGGTCGGAACACGCTTTGGATTGCCGTGCTCGTCCAAGCCATACTTCTCCGTCAAATGCTCCTCCAAGGAGGCAAGCTGCGCAGAATGACGCTCCCAGATTTCCTTGAAACCGGGGTTCTCCATGATCCAAAGCTTCGCGATGACCGCATCAGGATCCTTACCCTGCTCCTCGGCCCGCTGGGCGACCCAACGCAAATCCACGGCATCAACGGAAAGTCCAAGCGGACTGCTGGCGACCTTCCCCTTGAGAATCGTGTCATCCTTCAGGCGGCTGGTGCCGTCTCCTTCCCGGATCACACTGCGCTTGAAATGCAAAGCTACGGGCTCCTTGAACGCGAACGTCAACGCCGAGGGCGCTTCGGCCACGCGGCCGGTCAGAAGCTCGGGGGTGATCTTGATCTCTTTAGCGAGTTTGTAGTCACGCTTCTCATCTGGAAACTCAGAGCGCACCCTCTTCCATTCCCTGCGAAGAGCGTCAGTCCGGACCCTACCGTTGTTCGACCGGGCATCCAGGAAGACCTCCTCAGCCTGATCGAGTAGCTTCGTGGTCAGTGGAGTGCCCTTCGGAATGAAGAGGGACTTCTTTCCGAACTTCACCGCCGTATGATTGCCCGAGCTATGGGCCTTGCGCAGCTTCTCTTCTCCCTCGGCCCGTTCAGCCGGTTCAATGTCTTTCGCAGTCGCCCCAAAGCGCATGTCTTTCGGCGCACCATAGAAGAAGGCATCGTCCTTCAAAACCGGAGTCGCTCCGCGAGCCATGGCCTTTTCAAGGATGTCCTCCACGTAGGGATCATGAGCCCGCACCAGAGTGAGATTGATCTCCTCGGTCTCAACCACCACCACATTCTGCGGGAACGCCCCTCCGGGAACCTCGTCACCGTGATGGATGCCGTGCAAATGCCCGTGCTCGTCCAGCGTGGCCTTGTGCGTGTGTCCCTCAAGAATCGTAAAGTCATCCATGCGCACCGCTTGGTGATGCCACTTGGCGTTGTACTCCATCCCTTTGAGGATCATGAAGACCACCGCACAAGCGATGGTGATCCCCATGAAGAACTGGAACCGTCGCCATTGACGCATCTTCAACGACGCCCAGGCAAAAACCACCGTCACCGACGATCCAATCAGCACGAAGGTGTTGATGAGACCGGGCAGAACAGGCAATGCCCGCTCCGGCCAGGGATAGTCAGCATAGACCCGAAGGAACACGTAGCCGGAGAACAGGCCTCCGAAAAGCATGACCTCGGACGCGAGGAACAGCCAAATGCCGATCTTCGAGTTGAAGAGCCCGGTATCTTTCCGGGCAGTGAATGTGTAGGGAATCTCCATGAAAAGAAGGCGTCAGTAGTTAGGAGACGGGTTTCTCTGCGGGTTCATCGGCGGGCTCATCCCGTTTCGGCTCCTCCCACTGCGGGTAGAAATCGCCTTCGTGATCCTCACGACTGTATTCGTAAGGGCCGCGGTAGACGTTCACATCGAAGGTGAAATTACCGTGTGGAGGCGGAGTCGGAGTCGCCCACTCCAAAGTGGTGGCGTCCCACGGGTTGTCATTCTTGATTTTCTTGCCAAACCAAATGCTGGACCAGAAGTTGATGAAGAACGGAATCTGCGATGCCGCAAGCAACCAAGCGGCCCAAGACATTACCGGATTCAACCAGAGCCACTCCGCAACGGTATTACCGAAGATGTTCGCCCCTTCCGCCTTCTCCATGAGGTAGGCATCTCCCCCGTTATACCAACGACGGTGGAAGCCAGCCATACCCTGCACGAGCATCGGGAAGAACAAGAGGTTCATGAAAATCAGCGACGGCCAGAAGTGCAGGTGACCGAGGAAGGTATTCATATGCCGCCCGGTGATCTTCGGATACCAATGGTAGATTCCTGCGAAGAGGCCGAACAAGACACCTGGTGCCACCACGTAGTGGAAGTGACCAATCACATAGTAGGTGTCGTGTAGATGTAGATCCACCAGGTTGAAGGCCAGCGGCAGTCCGGTGAGACCGCCGATCCCGAACATCGGAATGAACGCCGCAGCCCAAAGCATCGGCAGATTGAATCGGATCGATCCACCCCACAGGGAGATGAGCATGGAGGTGAGTAGAATCACCGATGGGATCGAAATGAGCACAGTGGTTGTCTGAAAAAAGTTCGAGACTACCGGCCCCATCCCGGTCAGATACATGTGGTGAGCCCAAACAATGAAGCTCAGGAAACCGAGCACGATCACGCCATAGACCATCGACTTGTAACCCCAGAGAGGCTTCCGCGTATTGGTCGGAATGATCTCCGCCACACAAGCGATCGCGGGCAGGAGGAGAACGTAAACCTCGGGGTGACCCAGGAACCAGAAGAGATGCTGGTAGAGCAGCGGACTACCACTACCCGACGCTTCCAACAATCCGGCCGTCTTACTGTAAAGACCACTCGGCATGAAGAAACTCGAGCCCGTGGTCCGGTCCATCAACTGCATGATCGCCGCAACCTCAAGAGGCGGGAAGGCGAGGAGCAGGAGGAAACCAGTCACCAACATCGCCCACACAAAGAAGGGCAGTCGCATCCAGGTCAGTCCCCTGGCTCGAAGGTTGATGATCGTTGTCAGGAAATTGACCGCCCCCAACAGGGACGAGGATATCAGGAAGACCATCCCCAGCAGCCACTGGGTCTGCCCCGCCAGTAATTGGTTCACGATCTGCGAATCCGCAAACCCCGCCAACGGTGAGTAGTTCGTCCATCCGGACTTCGCCGCCCCCGATTCAACAAAGAAGCTTCCGCACATCACCAACCCGCCGAGAAAGTAGAGCCAATAGCTCACCATGTTCAGCTTCGGGAAGGCCATGTCGATCGCACCGATCTGCAACGGCGTCACGAAATTACCAAAGGCGGCAAAGCCAAGCGGCACGATCCCAAGGAAAACCATGATCGTTCCGTGCATCGCACCGAACATGTTGTAGGTCTCTCCGGTCACCTTCCCGTCCTGCAACCAGCGCGATTTCCATTCGTCGGAGAGAAACCAGCTCATCCAGCCCGGAAGCGGCTCGTGCGGATACGCGATGCTCCACCGCATCACCATCATCAGGTAAAATCCGAAGGCGAGGAAAAGAAGTGCGGTGATTCCGTACTGGATTCCGATCGTCTTGTGATCCGTGGAGAAGATATACTTCTGCCAGAACCCAAGCTCGTGGTGGTCGCCGCCGTGATCATCGTGACCGTCGGAGGCGTGTACTTCAGCTGCTGCGCTCATGAAAATTAATCGGTTGGAATTACTGGTTTATTCGGCTGCACCTGCCGCTTCCACCGGCTGCAAGGTTTCAAGATCAACAATCGTTGCAGGATCGATCACCTCCCCGGACAACATCTTGCCGTGGTCTGCGTTCAATTCTGCTTCGGTCACCTGCGGTGCGACTGCTGCGCCGTCCGCCCTTTCCTTGTAAAGTTCAAGTGCCGCTCCGGCCATTTCCGGCGTGACGATGTCTCCCGTGCTGTTGCCGAAGTTGTTCCGGAGGTAGGTCATCACCGAGGCAAGCTCCACATCGTTGAGAACCATCTGGCTAGGCATGTTGCCGTTCCAAGTCCGGCCCTTCACCGAAATCTCACCCTGCACTCCGTTCATGATGATCATCGCCAACCGCTGTGTGTCTCCCGTCACCCACTCAGATCCGCCAAGGGGTGGGAACTGCGCTCCGTCACCCATCCCGTCAGGGCCGTGGCAACCAGCGCACTTCGCGTAGATCTTAGCACCATTCTTCGAGAGCGCATCGATCATTGGTGCCGTATAGGGACCTTCATCTCCCCCACCGGGAGCAGCAGCCTGCACGTAACCGTCGACCTTGTATTCGCCATAGCTGAAAAGTGCACCCCCCGCATTCAGCACCGCACCGGCAACCAGAAGAGCAAAGGCGCTCGAAACGATGACCCAGAGCGAAACCGGCTCCAAGCCGTTCTCACGCACCCGTCGTTCGCGGACAACTGCAGCATTATCCGCAAGAACCGCGGCATGTGCCCGGACAACATTGGTCCCTTCGTCCAGATCGGGGCGATCGGGGTCAACAGGCTTGTAGGAATCGGCCATTGGAAGAGGGTCTTATTGTTCGATGGCACGCTTTTTATCAGCGCGGTAGTTGAGGGAGTAAGGAACGGTGTCGTCCTTCCTGAGAGAAATCAAATAACTGACCAGGGCGCGAACTTCGTCGCTTGGCAACACTTCGTAGCCTTCCGGCGCTTGGACCGCGAGGCCTCCCCCGTTCCCCTGACCGTAATGCTTCTTCACGTCGAAGAACTGCGGACCGGAGGGACAAGCGGACCAATATTTAAAACCGCCACGTGGATTGTAGAGATGCATGAGGAACCATTCCTCGTCGGTGGTGTCGGTTCCCTTCACGTAGGACTCAACCCGGCGACCGATGTTGGAAAGATCCGGTCCGGTGCGGGTCAGACCGATCTGAGCGAAAGACTCGCCATCGTAGTCGTAGACGGTCGTCTCGCGGCGTGTCTCCTCGTTGCTCTCAGTCTTCTTCATTCCAGCCCAGTCATCACGCCAGACATCCGATCCTGCGTAGGTAGGCCGGATCAACTGCGTGTGGCAGGCGTAACATCCATTGGCTGCGTAGACTTTCGCCCCGTCAGCGACCCGTCCGGGACGAGCAGGAGCATAAACACCAGTGCGTCCGTCGTCCTCCTCGTTGAATTCGACACGCTCAATGCGCTGCATGGTGGCATAGGGCACCACGATAATGAGGAGCCAGGGCCACAAGAAGGTGCCGAGCAATCCGAGGCTGAATATTCTGAACGTCATGGCTGTCAGGCGTTCGCGGCTTGAATTTCGTCGATGTCACCTTCCGGACCGTGCGGCGATTCGGAGGTGTGTTTGGAGAGGAGCGTCGGGTGCTGACTGCGGCGGCCGAGGCGCGCCCACATCAGCAACAGATGCAGGAGGAAAAAGATATTCGCGAAGAGGATGAAGAGCCACGAGACCGTCGTGCCCCAACCGTAGGCATAGCCGCGGGTGGCTGCGTCAGACCATGGCATGTTCCAGTATTCCTGGGCCGCACCTTGTAGCAATCCCCCACCGATGGTGCAGATCACGATCGTGGACATGCCATAGATCGACAGATAGAAGTGCCAGCGGATGAAACGGCGTGACAGCCACTCCCGGCGAGTGATGCGCGGCACCACGAAATACATGGTGGCAAAGGCACACATGCTGAAGAAGCCATACATCGCAAGAATCTCGTAACCGTAGCCGGCAAAGGAGAACTGGGCGTATTTGATACTCGATGGGAAGTTCAGGCAGACTCCGATCGAACCAAGGACCAAGAGTCCGATGATTCCGGCGATCATGAAGCGCAGCGTCGGACTGGCCGAGATCGTAGTGTTGTGACCGCTGACGGTCTTCAGAATGTTCACGGCCACCGTGACGGCAGGAATGAAGAAGAGCACTGTCGCCGCGGCACCAACATAAGGAAGAAATTGTGGAATTGGCGCACCGGTCAACTTCTGCATCCCCGTCCATGGACCAATCACGGCAAGCGCCCAGAAGCCCATCTGAGCCAAGGAGTAGCTGTGCACCGGACGACCAGTGACTTTCGGGGCCAAGTAGTAAGCCGCACCCACACCCACTGGAACGAAGAAGAGGAGAATGAACGTCGATTTGAACCAGGAGTTGATCGCTGCGTCCATCAACGGATGACCATCAAAGGTGAAGATGAGCAGGTTGGACGTCGCGTAAACCCAAGGGAACCAGACAATGGCTCCGAGGAGATACCACTGTGAAATGTAGGTATGCCCACCCTCTTTGCAGCGGAACTGCACCACCGAACCAACCATGATGAAGACGTAGCTGATTAGGAGCACCGGCCAAACCGCTGAGGGAAACTCCATCCACGGAACACCCGTTCCCTGCCCGGAAAGAATTCCGATCACACCGAACAAGACCGCAAAGTTCCATACATGGCCTGCCACGAGGATCGTTCCAGGGTTCCGGCACTCTTTCCGAGAAAGGCGTGCCATGAGCCAAATGATGATCCCGAAAGCCGCCTGACATCCCCAACCATAAACCAAGGTGTTGAGGTGGGCGGCCTGAGACTTGCCATACAACAACCAGCCGATGTTCCCCATGAACTCAGGCGCGTGGCTTTTCGCCGAAGCGATGATTCCCAGCACCAAAGCGACTGCAAGCCAGGCTGCAGCGCTCGTGAAGAAGAACATCACCGGATGCCGCAGGGAGCGGTCAATTGCCGGACGCAGATCAGGGTCCGCGTGTTGGATGCTATCAGAATCGGTGGCCATGAGTTCGTTCTGCTACTGATCGTTCGGGGTTACTTCGGCAGTGTCGCCTGTAGGAATGAGATCCTTCTCCGTCAAGGCGGGCTTGCCGACCTCACCGCGGAAGGCTTTCACCTGCTCCGGCGTGACCGCCGAGGCCTTGTTTCCAAAACTGTTGCGCACGTAGGTGAGAACCGAGGCGATCTGCTCATCGGTCTGGAAGGCTTGCGCCACCATCGGCACAGGAAGTTCATACTTCGTCCCACTCACCGTAAGCGGCCCGGTCAATCCACGGAGCTGGATCCGAATCAAGTTCTCCACGGGACCTCCAACCCAGTTGGAATTTGCCAGCGGTGGCGCGAGGCCGGGCACGCCATCCCCTGTCACTCCATGACAGGCTTGGCAAAGAATGTATTGGGCCTTGCCGGCTTCGAACACCGCCGGATCGATCGGGGCCTCCGGGTCAACCTTGGCGATCGTGACCACCTCGTCCGGTGCGCTCTGCAAAGCGACCGCGGTCGGTGAACCGGGGACGACCTGCGCGTTGTCGCGGACTGCCTCAGGGCGTCCGGTGAGAAGGTCGTTACCAACCTGACCGAACACGGTCTCGGGAGACCCCTTCAGCGCGGAGGCCTGTGCTTCTTCCATCGCCTTGCGAATCTCAACACGCTTGGCCGCAGCAGCGCCGTCCGCGGAATCTGATTTCTTGCCCTTTAGAAAAGGCACGAGGAGAACGCACAGAATCGCAAAGGCAAAGAAGATCGACAGCCCCAACCAAAAGGAAGTGAAGCGACGAAGTGGATTGTCGGAAACGGTGTCCATCAGTTGTGCAGGTTGGCCGATTCGAGGATGCGAGGGTCACGGTTAGGATAGAGTGACGCCGAGGTGATGTTGCGCAGAAGAAGGAAGAGGAAGCCCGAGCCAATCACGACGAAGGCGACGATATCCATCAACCAGGCGGCGGGAATGTCGAGCCAGAGCTTCACCTCGTGCCCGTGGGACAGAACGCTTGTCACCGATGGCCCCCGCTCCGGGATGACCATGTGGTAAACGTCCACCATGTGGAGAACGAGGAGGTAGGAAGCCATGAAGATCATGAACTTGTTGCTCTTCTTCACGTCGGAGCGAAGGAGCATCAGGAACGGCGCGAAGAAATGCAGGGCCACAAGGCCGATACTCACCACGTTCCAGTTACCGGTGTTCCGGAGCAGGAAGTAGCTCGTTTCCTCAGTGATGTTTGCATACCAGATCAAGAAATACTGCGAGAAGGACACGTAGGCCCAGAAGATGGTGAAGGCGAAGCAGAGCTTGCCCATGATGTGGTCGTGCTCAGGGCCAACGACGTTCTTCAGGTAACCATTCCGACGCAGGATGATCGTCACGAGAATGATCACCGCCATCGAGTTCAGCGCAGAGCCCGCGAAGACGTAGACGCCGAACATCGTGGAGAACCACTTGTAATCGAGCCCCATCACCCAGTCGATTCCGGTGAATGTCACGGTAAGGGCAACAGCGAGAATCCCCCAAGAGGCATGCCAACGTTGTTTGAACAACCGGGCAGTCGTAGGCTTCGGATCGGTGTCCTGCGCGATCGACCACTTCCGCTGCAACCAGATCGTGAGTCCAAGCACACCAAAGAAGAGAAAGAAACGCACCGACCAAAATCCTTGGTTGAGATAGAAGAACTTCTTCAAGAGAAGGTGGTCGTGTGGATCACCGGTGTGATGGAGGGCATCCTTCACTCCCATCTCTCCCCCCGCGCTTACCACCGCGGCCTTGTGTGCGGTCATCCACTCGTAGAGCCACTGCTGAACCTGGGGGAACAGAAGCGGGATGGCGAAGACGATCATGAACGGGAACACAAAACCTACGTTCTCCATGGTGCGGCGAACCGAAGTCCCCCACCCCGAGTTCGAAACATTGTGCAGAACAGTCCAAAAGCAACCGCCCATGGCGATGGTGAGGAAGTAGAACATGGCCCAGAGCCAGGAGTAGGCGAAGGATCCCTGCCAAGGGGCAAGCGCGGTGGCCTCTTCGCCCTCGGGCGTCGTGTCAATCAGCAGGAAGGCAAAGCTAGCCACTGTCCCGAGCACCGTAATGATGAGGCAGATGCGCATGATACCCCCGACCTTACTCCGGTCGAGGTGCTCGCCGGCTGCGGGGATGTCTTTGGATGTTACGTGATGACCCATGCGTTACTTAGTTGCTGGGGGGGGAGTTTCAGACGCAGCGGCATCGGCTGCTGCGGGGGCCTTCATGGCGGTTTGGAGGGCTCGGATGTAGGCAACGATCGCCCAGCGGTCGCGCACCGTCACTTTGTCGCCGTAGGCTCCCATCAAACCCTTGCCGTTAGAAATCACATTGAAAATGTTTCCGTCTGGTAAGGTCTGGGAATCCTTCAGGTGAAGATTGGCGATCCCCTGCATGGCGTAGTAGCTCGTGATCCCCTTCCCGTCACCGGCATCACCGTGACATGGTGAACAGTGAATCGAATACTGGATGTGTCCGCGGCGGAGGAAGCCTCCGACATTGTCGGCGGTGAGCCCAAGCTCCTCCGGCATGCCATTCGCGTAGTAGTCATCAATCGCTCCGGTAAAATAGTAACCGCTGCGTCCCGCACTGAATTCAACCGGGAAAATTTCAGAGCCAAGTCCGTGTGGAACCGTGCCGCCAACCGGGAGTCGCGAACCCTGCCCGTCCTCAAAGAACGCGCTTTCGGACTGCCCGAGAATCTTGTCCTGCACATCCATGTCCGGGAAAATCTCAATTGGACGGGAGGTCCTGATGTCTCCGCGGAATCCGAAGATGCCGACCGTCAAAATGCAAAGAAGCAGTAATGCCAGGAAGAAGTACTTCATTACTTGTTGTCGTCCTCCACGAGTTCGATGTTTCCTCCCCCGATCTCATCGAGGAAGCTCTTGGTTGATTCCGCCGAGAATTTTGGATCACGCGCTTCGACCGCAATGAAGAAGCCGTCGTCCGTGACGCGGTGGAATTGTTTGCTCGCAAAAAGTGGATGGTTGAGGCGTGGCAGTTGGCAGAGTGCCAACAGTCCGAAGAGCGTCGTGAAGCCCGAGAAGAGGACCGTCAGCTCAAACATGATCGGGAAGAAGGCCGGCACGGTGAAAATGTTGGCCGGCTTGGCCTGCACCACGGTCGGGTAGATCACCACCTGCGTGGTGTAAGCCAAGGTGATGGCGGTGAGGAAGCCGGTCAGGCCTCCGAAGAAGACAAAGTAAGGAAGGATCGAGCGCTTCACTCCCATCGCATGATCCAAACCGTGGACCGGATACGGGGTGAAACAATCCCACTTCTGGAATCCGGCATCGCGGACTTTCTCCGCCGCCTTGTAGAGGGCTGAGGCGCTTTCGAATTCGGCAAGGTAGCCGTAGACGCGTTTGACAGTCGTGCTCATCGCTTCGCTTAGGCTTCGGCCGTTCCCTCCTGGATTTCCTTCTGATAGGCAGCCTCCACGACTGTCCCCTCATCCGGGTGGTTTTTCTTATCGTCGAAGTGGACGTCGCTCTCGAGCTTGGCCCACTTGACCTCGGCAATGTTGATACAGGGAAGGAATCTCAGGAAGAGGAGGAAGAGGCTCATGAACAGCCCGATCGTTCCCACAAAGGTCCCGATGTCGACCCAACTTGGGTTGTAGACCTTCCAGTCCCCAGGAAGAAAACTCCGGGTCAGAGTGGTCACAATGATCACGAATCGCTCGAACCACATTCCCATGTTCACACACATGCAGACTGCCATTACCACCCAGAGGTTTTCACGGCAGGTCTTGAACCAGAAGATCTGGGGAGAAAGAACATTGCAGCTCATCATGGCCGCGTAGGCCCACCAGTAGGGACCCTGAATTCGGTAGAGGAACGCTGCTTCCTCATACTTCGCGCCGGAGTAGAAGGCGATGAAGAGCTCCATCAGATAGGCGTAACCAACAATCGATCCAGTCAGGAGGATGATCTTCGCCATGTTATCGACGTGCTTCATCGTGATCATGTCCTGCAGACCGTAGACGAATCGAGCCGGGATCATGATGGTGAGCACCATCGCAAAGCCACCGAAGATCGCCCCTGCCACGAAGTAGGGCGGGAAGATTGTCGTGTGCCAACCGGGCACAATGGAGGTGGCGAAGTCGAACGAAACGACCGAGTGCACCGAGAGCACCAGTGGTGTGGAGAGAGCAGCCAAGAGGAGGTAGGCCATCTCGTAGTGGCTCCAGTGGCGGTTGCTGCCGCGCCAGCCGAGGGCAAAGATTCCGTAGAGCATCTTGCGGACGCCATTCGTGCAGCGGTCGCGGATCGTGGCGAGATCGGGGACCATGCCGAGGAACCAGAAAATCAGGGAGATCGTGAAGTAGGTTGAAACAGCGAAGACGTCCCAAAGGAGCGGCGATTTGAAGTTCTGCCAAATCGCGTTCGCGTTCGGAATTGGCGCGAGATACCAAGCCATCCAAACCCGGCCCACGTGGAAGGCCGGGAAAATTCCGGCGCAAATCACCGCGAAGATCGTCATCGCTTCCGCCGCCCGGTTAATGGACGTTCGCCAGTTCTGACGGGTCAGGAAGAGAATCGCGGAAATCAGTGTTCCGGCGTGGCCAATACCAATCCAGAACACGAAGTTCACGATCGGCCATCCCCACATCACGCGGTTCGTGTTGCCCCAGACGCCGACGCCGGTCGAAACCAGATAGATCAGTCCCCCACCCACTCCAACCGCAGCCATGATGGCACAGGGAATGAAGAGGAGCCACCAGATGCCGGGTTGGCGATTCTCGATGACGCCGCAGACGCGTTCCGTGATCCAATGATAGGACCGGTTGTTCAGGATAAGCTTTTCGCGCTCCAAGACCGGAAGTTTAGGTCCGGACTGGGATTGCTCGCTCTTGGTGGTGGCGGTCGCTTCGGCCATGAGAGATTAGGTCATGTGGATGGTTGCCTGCCCTGCATACTCACTGCCAGGCATTGCCATGTTCGGGTTTTTCACGCGGGCCAGGTAGCTGGTGCGTGGAATGGTCCCGATATAATTGAGAAGGTCGTAGTTTCGCTTCGATCCCTTGGCGCGAACCAGGGACGACTTGTCGTCGAGCAGGTTGCCAAAGCGGATCGCTTCGGCCGGGCAAGCGTCCTGACAAGCGGTCTTCACGCTGTCGGTCTTCACCCGGAGATCCTCGGCGGTCACGTCGATCGAAGTCGAACCACCGGCTGCGGCGAGCGATTTGGAACGCTGCACCTGCTTCTGTTTGATCTTAGCTCCCTCGAGACGCTGCACACAGTAGGTGCACTTTTCCATCACTCCACGCATCCGGACCGTAACGTTCGGGTTCCGCTGCAAGTGGGTGGAGTCACCAACCTTGGTCTCACCCAAAGGTCCCTTGTAGAGATTGCCCTCAATGAGTGGGTTGCGCTTGTTGTAGTCGAAATAGTTGAAGCGACGTGCCTTGTAGGGGCAGTTGTTCGCGCAGTAACGGGTCCCGATGCACCGGTTGTAAGCCATCGTATTGAGACCTTCCTCGGTGTGCACGGTCGCGTTGACGGGGCAAACGGTCTCGCAGGGCGCCGCTTCACACTGCACACAGGCAACCGGCTGAGGAATGAGTTCGGGGTTGTCGCTGATCCATGCAGGGGCGGCCTTCTTGACATCTTTGCCGTCGACCTTCTCCGTCTTGATGTGCCCGTGATCGTCGCGTTCGTATTTCGGAGCGGCGAAGTAGCGGTCCATCCGGATCCAGTGCATCTCGCGGCCCATGGCCACCTGCTCCTTGCCGACGATGGGAATGGTGTTCTCCGCCTGACAAGCCACCAGACAGGCGTTGCAGCCCATGCAGGAGTTGAGGTCGATGGTCATTCCCCATTGGTGAATCTTGTCACTGATGAGGTTCCCAACCTTGTCCTTGTCCTTCTCGAAACTCGAAGAACCTTTTGGAAGATAGAGCGAAATATTCTCCGGAGCGTGGGAGTCGATCCCCTGCTTGACCACATTATCAAGCTGCTGTTCGTAGCTCTGATGCTTGACGTCAGAAGTCGAAATCTCCCGTGCAATGGCCCGCCCATACATGGCGTGGTGCTCCTGGGTGAAGGCGATCGGGTAGCTGTCCTTGGAGGAATCCTCGCTCTTCACTCCCGTCGCAAACAAGGACGTCTCGCTCGTGCGAAGAGGGTAGGCGTTGAACCCCGTGTTGCGCCCCACCAAACCAACGTCCGGCTTGGACTCATCAAGTTTCACTGCACTCTGACGATCATCCGTGGCGCCCTGTCCGTAACCAAGAGCAACCGTGACGCAGTCGTCGGCGTGACCGAAGGCAACCACGACCGGAATCTCCAACACCTTGTCGTTAACCTTGAGCTTGATGAGCGGCGCGCTTGCATCGCGACCTTCGCCGTTCTCAGGAATGGCAGCGGTGGATGACTCCAACTGCGCAATGCGCTCGTAAACGCCAAGGTCCTTCGCCGTCTTCGGCGAAACCAACGCGGCGTTGTCCCAACAAATCTTCGAAATCGGGTCCGGTGCTTCCTGCAACCAGCCGTTGTCGATGTAGCGCCCGTCGTAGACCGAACCGTCCGTCGCGAAGCTCAACTCCAAATTCTCAAGCGACGCAGGCTTGTCGATAAAGGCGGCGGCGACCGCCTTCTTCATCTTCTGCTCCTCAAGTTGCATGCCTGCTCCAAGATCGATCGTCTTGTAGCTGCTCTCCGCGGCAAAACCGTTCTTCAATGCTTCCTTCCAAGCGGCATCCCCTTCTCCGCCAATCTCCGCAAAGGTCTTTCGAACTTCAAGATAAGCTGGAGAAGCACCACCTTCGGCACCCTCCCCCGTGAGAAGAACCGGAGCACCGTCTTCTTCCTTGGCGTCCTTCCAGGAAAGAAGCTGCGACAGCAACTCCAACTCCGAAAGCCCACCGTAAAGCGGCAAAATCATTGGCTGCACCAAACTGTAGGTGCCTTGCGCGGTGCGTGTGTCGCTCCAGGACTCGAGATAATGAGCGGCAGGAACGTGCCAGGTCGAAGCCCAGGCAGTTGCGTTGGTCTGCAAGCCAAGGTGCACGCTGGTCTTCGCCTTCTTCAGCAACTCAGTAAATTTGAGGTCGGCCGGTGCATCGTAAATAGGGTTTGCCGGAGTGAGCAGGAAGAGATTCTCCACCGCCCCGCTCTCAAGATCCTTCGCCAAATCGCCGAGCGAACCAAGCCCCTTCCGGTCGGTCTCGACAGGACGGAGCGGCTTGTCTGCGCCGTAGGCCTGGAGGGCGATGTTCATCGCCACCACCAAACGCTGTAAACCTTCGCTGTGGCGAGTTCCGGCAAGAACGGCGGACTTGCCCTTCGCGTCCCACAAATCTTCGGCACAAGCATTGATCCACTTCTGCTTCCAGGTGTCGTCCTTCTCCTCAGTCTTCGCAAAGACCAGTGGCGTAATCTCGTTAAGAATCTTACCCAGCTGAGGATCGTTCGCCTTTATCTGAATCCGTCGGCCGATTTCAGCCGCGATGCGGAAAATCTCACCCGGTGTGGCACGCAAACGGTGATCCGCCATGCCTCCCGTCATGCTGAAGGCCGACTCCACTGCGTAGAGGCGGTTCATCTTCTTGGCGTCGATCTCGTGCTTGTAGTCATCACTACCTGCCGAGCGGCCCCGGAAAAATGCGGCGACCTCTCCCTGTTGATCGAGACTCGCAAAATCCGAATCGAGCGAGAGGATGCGCTCCGCCTTGGAGAAGTCCGCGACCACATTGGCGCCATCAACCCCAAAGACACCAGCAAGAGCAGTCTTCCGACCTTCCCCGGCGAGGGCTTCGTAGCTGTAGAATTTCGCTCCGCCAAAGGCCGTGCCGAGATCATTGACGAGACGAGAGCGGGTCGGACTGTCGTCCTCACCGAAGACAAATCCAATCTTGCCGGAACCGGCAACAACCTCACCCATCGCTGCCACAAAATCCTCGCGGCTCGCTTTCGCTCCGTTGTGGAGGATGTCCCGTGACCGGTTCGGGGCGTAAAGGTCGAGAACTGAAGCCTGTGTGAAGGCATCCGTGCCGCCACCGTTCGGGTGAGTGCGGTTTGGCTCCAACTTGGTCGGGCGACCCTCGTGCGTGGTTACCACCAAAGGCACCGCACCTTCCGGACGAGGCATGCTGGAAGCGTAGTAAAGCGACTTGCCAGGGATGATCCACTCGGGGCCCTGCTTGTAAGGAACGATGTAGGCTTCCGGCCGGCGGCAGGAAGCAAGGGTCAATCCAGCCAAGGCGGAAGATGCTCCCATCAGCTTCACGAAGTTGCGGCGAGACATCTCACGCTCCTCCTCGCTCAGCTCACCAGATCCCGCAGGGAACTCGCGCTCCATCCAGGTGCGGAACTGGGGAGTTTTCTCCAGCTCGCCAATACTGCGCCAGACTTCTGTCCCCTGCTCAGTTGCGGGGACGTCGGGGTGTTGCCAGATGCGTTTGCTCATCTCCGGAAATGGTTATCGGTGACAGGTGGAGCAGCTCTCCTTGGGGTTGATGTTCCAATGCGCTTTCAAGTGCCTGCCAAAATCAATCTGCGTGGTGATCCGTTCGCCGTCGGCGCCCTCGATCAGGTTCTGGGCCAAATACTCCTCGGCGTTGTAGTTCATGTTGTAGACCTCCTCCAACGGACGGAGGTGCTTCTCTGGCTCGCGGTGACAATCAAGACAGAAGCCCATCGAGTGGCTCTTCGCGTGATAGACGACCTTCATCTCGTTCACCTTGCCGTGACAACTCACACAGCTGACCCCGCGGTTCACGTGAGCGGAGTGGTTAAAATAGACGTAGTCCGGTGCGCGGTGAACCCGAATCCATTCGATCGAGTGACCCTCGCCGGCCACCCCTTCCAAAGCGATGTGATCCACATCAACCCCGACCGCACTTCTCAGGGCCGCCAGCTTCGGGCTGCCCTTCGCCACATGCTGGTGGCAGTTCCAACAGACATTCGCGGCGGGAATGTTGGCGTGTCCGGAGCTCTCCACGAAACTGTGGCAGTAGCGACAATCGAGCCCCAACTGCTCCACGTGCAAGGCGTGATCGTATGGGATCGGCTGGGAAGGTTGGTAGCCCACTCGTTGGGCTTTAGGAGTCGCGTAGTAGGCAAATCCTGCGACGACCGCAGCCCCCAAGACACCCAGACACACTGCGATCTTCAGGGGTAGGGGATTTGTCCACCGAGGGAAGAAATTGGCCATCAGCTGATGATTCAGTAAACGCTTGTGAAATTTTTCACAAGGCCTTTGTGAAAACTTTCACAAGCAAAGTTGCTTGAAATCCCTGCGTTCGATGCGGGGCTGCAGCGGTCTATGTCCGGGGCTGCTTTCTGGCAACATCAATTTGCTTATTTTCCTCCTTTTCCGGTCACTTTTTTCAGGCGCTTCTGAACCCCCTTCAATTCATCGATGCCCTCTTCATGAGCCCTCCAGAGATCTTCCTCTGCACCCTCCTCCCGAGGCCCCAGAAAAACCACGCTCAAAACCAGGTTTCGGAGAAAACCCATCCCCTCCTCCATCGTCGGATCCTCCTCGAGAGAATCCCGCAATCGCGGCTTCCCGTCCTCCCAACGATCCCCTCACTCCTGGAGGCCCCACATCATCGATAGCCCCTTCTTCCTCAGCTATTTCCAACTTTCCCCCAACGCCCTCTTCCTCCACCGGCACTGCAGCCACCGCCACGCCCGTCGTCGGATTCAACACCACCGCTTTACGATCCACATCTTGCCGAAGACCTTCTCATCCAAAAGCGGACTAGCCTGACTGAAACTCCCAGCCAGCAGAAGACAGAGGAAAAATGCTCTAATTGTAGTCATTCGCCCCCTATGCGAAGGCCACCGACCGGCTTGTCTGGAACCCGCGCCTGATACCAATGGACAGATTGAGTCGGCATTAATCCCCCAGCCACTTCTGCAAGCGCGTCCAGAGCCCGCTTCCCACCATCTCATCCGCCGATCCGGCAATCTTCTGAATCAGCACCAGAACATCCCCGTCTCCCGCCCAGTGGCGACGCACCAAGCCCTCATGCCCCCTGTTGACGAGCTGATTCAGGACGAAGGCCGCCATCCACATAGCCCACCGGCCCGAGGATCGCCTCGGGGAGAAGGTCCAAGGGGCTGATGAAATACCCGATCACCAACACCAAACGGACCTTCAGCTTCCCCGGCACCGCCCGATCCATGGTCAGCGCACAGAGCAGGTGAAATAAATCCGGACCCGCCAACAAATACTCAACCCACTTGTTTTCCCGCCCCGTCTTGCTCCGCGACCAAGTCAGCAAACGCCTCCGGAGACGGCGATAGAACCCCTCTCGAACGGCCTCCCCTGGCAACAGGCGCTCTTCACCCAGGTCCACTCCATCTGTTTACTCGTGCTCTGTTATCATGTCTTCGGACCAAGCAGTCCCATGGAAAACATACGCCAAAGCCCACCATCTTCAATGCCTGCTCTGACTCACTCGACCCACACCATGGAGATTGCTTCGAGATCAGGCCTTGGGCTTCACCCAGGCCGCGTTGTTCTGCGAGGAGCGAACAGTCGCCTCAATGAACGCCATCCCCGCGACACCATCATCGACTGTCGGAAAATCGTAGCCACCCTCGGGTGCCGGATTGCCCTCCAACTGATCGGAGATCGCCGCCGCGGCAGCGAGGTAGACGTTTGCGAAAGCTTCGATGAACCCCTCCGGGTGCGCGAAGGGCGTGCGACTGTTCGCCGCCGCCTCCGGCCCCAAGTAATCATTGCCCCGTCGGTAGGTCTTCCGCGGTGCATTGGCATATTTGACGATCAAATCATTCGGATCCTCCTGATGCCATTCGATCGACGCCTTCGTGCCGTAAGCACGGATGCTCAACGCATTCTCATCACCATTGGAAATTTGGGAGGCGAAGATCAATCCTTTCACTCCTCCAGTGAAACGGACTAGGCAGTTGCCGTCGTCATCAAGCTCGCGCCCCGGAATGAATGCAGTGAGCTCTGCCGCGATCTCCTCGACCTCCAGGCCGGTGATGTAGCGCACAAGGTTGTGGGCATGAGTGCCAATATCGCCCATGCAGTTCGAGGAGCCGGCGATCTTCGGATCAGCCCGCCAATTGGAAATCTTTCCTTGGCCCTCCCCTTCCACATCGCCCACCGCATAACCCTGCGGATACTCGGCAACGACCTTCAAAAGACGACCCAACTCCCCATCCCGCACCATGCGGCGGGCTTCCTTCACCATCGGATAGCCGGTGTAGTTGTGGGTCAGACAGAAGATCTTCCCACTCTTCTCAACAATGTCCCGTAGCTCCAAACCCTGCTCGAGCGTCTGGGTCATCGGCTTGTCGCAAATCACATTGAAGCCAGCCTCAAGGAAGGTCTTTGCCACGTCGAAGTGCAGATGATTCTGAACAACGATCGTCACGAAATCGACCTTGTCCTCCCGGGCCGCTTCCTTCTCCGCCATCTCCGCGTAAGACCCGTAGGCCCGCTCCGGATCGACGAAAAAATCTTCCCCCGACAGCTTCGATTTCTCCGCACTGGAAGAAAATGCTCCAGCCACCAGCTCGATCTTGCCATCCAAATTGGCAGCCATGCGGTGCACCGCTCCAATGAAAGCCCCGCGGCCTCCACCAACCATTCCCATCCGTAGTCTTCGCTTCAGTGCCATTGTCTTTGTGTGTTGTAAATTTTTAGAACGATACCGGAGCACCCGATGCCGCCGACGCGTAGATCGCATCGATCACCTTCATCAGTGACAAGGCTTGGTCCGGCGTATTCAGCGGCTCTTCCTTGCCATCGATGGCGAGGATGAAGTTCTGCGCCGAACGAATCCGCCCCATGTCCTCGCACTCCTCGACCTCGATGGTGCGGTTCACGGCCTTCCCGTCCTCTTGGACGTAAAGCTCAAGGGTATCGATCGCCGTCTCATCCAGACCATCCGATCCAAACAAACGCTCAAGCTTGCCACCGGCCTTGCTGCCCTGGAACACCACCGAAACTTCTTCCCGCTTCACCATCTCCGCCCAGGAAACCTGCAGGCTCAACACCTGACCGGACTTGAAACTCACAAAGCCGTGAGCCGCAGCTTCCACGTCGGTCGTCCCATCAGCCACATCGGGAATCCCCCACGGGCCCTTGAATTGCTTGTCCTCAATGAAATCATCAAAGGTCTGCCCCATCACATGCGCCGGCTCGGGATAGCCCATGAAGTGCATCGCCAGGTCAACCATGTGCAACAGATCGATCAAAGGACCACCACCGGACATCTCCTTCGTCGTAAACCACCCCCCGAAACCAGGAATGCCAGTCCGGCGAATCCACTTCGCCTGTGCGGAATTGATCCGTCCCACCGTGCCGTCTTCGACAAAGCCCATCATCGCATACGACTCCGGCCGGGCCCGGTTGTTGAAGTTGAACATCAGTCGCTTGCCCGCCTGATCGGCCGCCGCGATCATCTCCCCCACTTCCGGAGCACTCAGCGCCGGGGGTTTTTCACAAAAGACATGCTTCCCCGCCTCGAGACACTGGATGGCCACCGGTCCGTGAAACTTGTTCGGCACGATCACGCTCACCGCGTCGACCCCGCCCTTCTCAAGCATCTCCGCCACACTCCCGAAGGCCTGTGGGATGTCCCACTCCTTCGCGGCTTTCGCGGCCGCCTCAGCGTTCACATCAGCCACCGCCACAATCTCTGCACCAGCAGCCCGAAATCCCGCCGCATGATACTGCAGCATCCCGCCTGCCCCAACTACGCCTACTTTAGTCGCCATGGGGGAAGTGATTATCGGTTCTCCGAGTCAAAAGCAGCATCAAACATCGCCGACTCGTTGGTCGGGAAATCAAGCCCCTTCACGTAGTCGCAACTCTCCGCCGCACCAAAGAAGCGCTCCATCCGCCCGTCTTCCCACTCCACCGAGAGCGGCCCGCTGTAGCCGATGTCGTTGAGCGCGACGATGATCTCTTCGAAATCAATGTCTCCACGTCCCACCGAACGGAAATCCCAGGAACGACGGGCATCACAGAACTCCGTGTGACCACCGAAGACACCCACTGTGCCGTCACCGTGACCCCACCAGGCGTCCTTCATGTGCACGTGGTTGATCCGATCCGCGAAGGTCCGGATGAACTTCACGTAGTCAACTCCCTGATAACCAAAGTGGCTCGGATCGTAGTTGAAGCCAAAGCGCTCGTGACCATTCAAGGCCTCGATCGCCCGCTGTGCGGAAACGATGTCGAAGGCAATCTCGGTCGGGTGACACTCGAGGCCAAAGTAAACGTCTTCTTGCGCGAAAGCATCCATGATCGGCTTGAAGCGCGTTCCGAAATCATCGAAGCCCTTCTGCAGATACTCCTGGCTCGTCGGCGGGAACGCATAGAGCGCATGCCAGATGCTCGATCCGGTAAACCCGTTCACCACCGCCTTGTGGTTACAAGCAGGCCGCTGCCCCGCCATGTAGTCCTTTCCGGCATCAACAAACTTCCGGAGCGCCTTGCCGGCGTCGATCATCTCCTGCGCGGCCCGCTGCCGCACCCCTTCCGGATCTCCATCACCCCACACATGCGGAGGAAGAATGCCTTTGTGACGCTCATCAATGTTGTCGCAGATCGCCTGCCCCACCAAGTGGGAGGAAATCGAGTAGCAGGACATCTCGTTCTGCTTCAGCAATTCCCAGCGGCCTTCAATATAACCTTCCTCGTTAAGGGCGGCCTGGACGTCAAAGTGATCCCCCCAACAAGCAAGCTCCACCCCATCATAGCCAACTGCCTTGAGTTGAGGGAGTAATTCGGCGAGAGGCAAATCGGCCCATTGGCCGGTGAACATGGTGACTGGACGTGGCATAAGATTTTACTGTTAGAGCTATATTGAGTTGCCCTTAGTTAGAGGCCGACTGCGCACCTTGCAAGAACTCAGCAAACGCTTGCTCAAATTCATCATAGGTTTCCCGAATTCCATCACTCGGCACCAAGGTCGATCCCTCTTCCGGGCGGCAGAACGCCTCCTCAAGGGCCGCTAAAGGAACTCCACAAGCCGCAGCGGCCTGCATCGCTGCCCCCAGCCCTGCCGACCCGGTGACGCTCAAACGTGACACCGGCTTTCCGAAAACATCCGCCACAATTTGCGCGATCCCGTCGTTCTGCGACGCCCCACCTGTCAAAAGAATGATTTCTGGTTCCACCCCCAACCACCGGAAATGCAGCCGCATGTTCGTGAACTGAGCCTCCAGCACCGCCCTCACCGAGGAAGCCGCATCCCGCGCACCCTCCCATCCCGCATATTTTGCTCCGCCGGTGTCCACCCGCGGCGTGATCTCAGATTCGAAAAACGGCAGCATCATCCGCCCCTCATTCCCCACCGGTGTCTCCGCCAACCCCCCTGGCTCAAAAGCATCCCACCCGAGCCCAAACTCCTCCTTCACCGCCTCCCGGGCCAAAGACCCATTCTTGAAACAGATCAAACTCATGAAGCCACCCATCGGATTCCCAAAGACGTGCCCATAGCCATTCGGATCAGTCCGCGGCTCCGGCATCGCCGCAAAGAGCGTATCGCTCGTCCCTAGGCTCACCACCACTTTCCCCGGAGACGACGCTCCCATCCCCACCAAGCTACACGGATTGTCTCCCGAGAAGGTCACCACCTTGCAGCCCGTCGAAAACCCAAACCGCTCCACGAAGAAACCCGCGATCTCCCCGATCACCGAGCCCGGCTTCGCCAAGGGTGGCAGCTTCTCCATCAATCCCGGCGCCGTGGCCGTCACCAATCCTTCATCCCATGCCCCATCCGCCAAATTCATCAGGTTCATCCCCGCCCCATCCCCAGGGTCAATCCCCGCACTCCGCCCCGCCATCACCGAGGCAATGAACGAGCTCACCAGATGCACCACCCCCGTCCTTCCCCATGCCTCCGGATCCTCCTTCGCAAACTTACGGATCTGCGGTCCCGTAAAACGCTCAATTGCAATCGATCCGCTCCGCCGACACACTTCCTCCGTCCCACCAACCGCCGCAGCAATCTCCGCACACTCCTCACTCGTCGAACTGTCCATCCAAATCGGCGAGGTCCGCCGCGTCAAATGCGGCTCGATTTGCGCCACCAGCGATTGGCCCGCCTGCAACGATTCCAACTTGGCTCTGAACCCCTCATCCAAATACACACTCCCGTGCTGCTGACCCGATCCGCAGATCGCTTCCACCGAGGCCAAATCGCATCCCTGCGCCTTCAAACGCTCCATTAACAGGTTGAGGGCCTCCACCCACATCAAGGGGTCCGCATGGACCTCCCCATTCTCCCCATCCGGGATAAAGCCACTGGGCTGACCGAACGCGGGGAGGTCCTCCCCGAAGCGCACCGTCTCTTCAGAGACAATCCGACCCTCGTCGGTGTTCAAAATGACTGCAGAAATACCCTGCGTGGAGGAATCGAGACCGAGGACAATAGACATGAGATGTGTTGTTACTTTTTGACGCCGTGTTGGTTCTACAAGTTGGCGAGATCGCCAGAAGACTGACAGTATATTTACGTTTGCGACTTTCAGTTTCGGAAACTTCCTTGATAGAAGGGACTAATTTTCCCCGTATAAAGAATTCTAGACAATATAGCACTTCAGGTGCGCATTTGTTTTGCTAGGTTAGGTTGCCTAGCTACAGAGTTCGCGGGGGCGCTACGGATTTAGGTTTTTTTCCGAAGTTCCCCCGCGTCTCCTTCCTTAAAACATGGGACGTAAGTTCCTCTTTTTTGGAATGTTGGCTGATAAATAATGAGTGTGCGGGGGAGCCTAGGGTTTAAGGATTTTTTCCTGAGCTTCCCCGCCTCTCTATTTTTTAAAGGTAGTCGTTCAGCAGGTTTTCAAGCCGCTCCTGCCTTCCACTCGCCAAGACCGGCGGTGTAATGCCCAGAGCATACTCGGCCAACTTGTCGAGATCCGTGCCCCCACTTTCGACCTCCGCACCCACCCCACCGTCAAACGAGGAATAGCGCGTAGTTACAAAGTCATCAAAGCGACCGTCCTCCGTGATCTTGGCCGCAATTTTCAACCCTCGGGCAAAGGCATCCATCCCGCCGATGTGCGCGTGGAACAAGTCCTGCGGCTCGTGCGATTCCCTCCGACGCTTCGCATCAAAGTTCAGGCCACCAGTCGTGAACCCTCCCATCTTCAAAACCCGCAACATGACGTTCGTGGTGTCGTAGATGTTCGTCGGAAACTGATCGGTGTCCCAACCAATCAATTTGTCCCCGCGGTTGGCATCCACCGACCCGAGCGCATTCGCCCCAATCGCCACTTCCATCTCGTGCTCCATGGTGTGTCCTGCCAACTCCGCGTGGTTCGTCTCCAGGTTCAACTTGAAGTGATCCAACAGGTTATATTCCCGTAGGAAGTTCAAGCAGGCCGCCGCATCAGAGTCATACTGGTGCGTGGACGGTTCCCGCGGCTTCGGCTCGATGTAAAACTGCCCGGTGAAACCAATCTTCTTCGCGTAATCCACGGCAAGGTGCAACAGCGCCGCCAAGTGATCCAACTCACGCTTCATGTCCGTATTGATCAAGGAAGCATAGCCCTCCCGACCTCCCCAGAACGTATAGCCTTCACCACCCAAACGATGCGTGGCGTCCATGGCATGCTTCACCTGGCTCGCCGCATAGGCAAAGACGTCCGCACTCGGCGAGGTTCCCGCCCCTTGCGCATAGCGGGGGTGGGCAAAGAGACAGGCCGTTCCCCAAAGCAACTTCTTCCCGGAGGCCTTCTGCGCTCCCTCCAACTCCTCGACCACCCGGGCCAAATTCGAATGCGTCTCCGCCCAAGTCGACCCTTCCGGAGAAATGTCCCGGTCGTGAAAGCAGTAGAAGTCGATCGCGCACTTGTCCAAAAACTCAAAGAAGACCGGCACCCGGCGCAATGCGTTGTCCAAAGACTCGGTCCCATCATCCCAAGGCATCAAGGCCGTCCCCGCACCAAATGGATCTCCCAGCTCGTTTCGCATCACATGCCAGTAGGCTGCCCCGAAGCGCATGTGATCCTCCATGGTCTTCCCCGCGACCACTTCATCGGCCTTGTAGTGCTTGAAAGCGAAGGGATTGTCGGAATCCGGCCCTTCGTATTTAATCTTCGGAACGTCTGGGAAGTAATCTGCCATGAATCTATTGTTTAGTTTTCCCCTGAAATCCAGTCTCAGGGACGGCAAGACGCTAACCAGCTGCCCCGATCCGCGCTAGTATATTTTCCCCCGAATTCTTGTGATATTCCGTCAAATGAGTTCTGGATAATACCCAGATCTCGTCTTAGCTTTTTAGCGAAACCCCGCAGATTAACCCAAATGCGGCAATTCAGACTCAGGTGAGCCCATGCCCCTAACTCATCAAGCCGCTGATCGCACCAGCGAAGACAATCGCGAGGAGTTTACTAAATTTGTCTCCTCCCTCATCCCGGGACAAATCGCCTTCGCCTTCTTCGAGGCCATTCCCAATGTCCTCTTCTGGATCAAGAACACCGAAAGCCGCTTTATCTACGTGAATCGCGCCTTTTGCGAACTCATCGACAAACCGTTCGCCGAAGTCGTCGGGAACACCGATGCTGACATCTTTCCTGCCGAAATCGCCAGGGTTTTCCTGGAAGATGATGGCCGGATCTTCCAATCGGAGGAACCGCTCATGAATAAAATGGAGCTCATCACCCGCCGGGCCGGTGGCATCGAGTGGCGCATGACCTCAAAAATCCCTCTCCGCGACAACGACAACAAGGTCGTCGGCACCGCCGGTCTCTCCCGCCGCCTCGACCAACGCGAGGGCCACCCCCTCCCCGCCCCCTACCGCGCCCTTTCCAAACTGGTCGACTACGTGCACAGCCACGTCAACGACACCCTCAGCGTCGATGAACTCGCCCACGAGGCCGGCATGTCCATCAGCACCCTCGAACGCCGCTTCCGCGCCCACCTCGGCACCTCCCCGAAGCGCTTCATCCTCCACGCCAAAATCGCCTCCGCCTGCGACCGACTCGTGAACACCGCCCTCAGCGTCGGCGAAATCTCCGAAAGCCTCGGCTACCACGAACACGCCTCCTTCACCCGCGCCTTCACCAGCGTCATGCACATGTCGCCCACCGCTTACCGGAAATACTACCTCCTCAAGCACTGAGGCCCTCCCTTCATCCCTGGGACCACGGGCGTCCCCGCCCGCTTCTCATCCCCAGGCCCACCATTGATCCTGACCAACCTGGAGTAGGCCTTCCTCTCAACCGAGTAAGCCTTTCGACCGATCAGGCCATCTCGTTGACTTCACCCACATCAACCGCGAATGGGCACGCCCACGTTCGCAGGCACCCAGAAGCCCCACGTTTCTAGGCCCTCGCCGCCCCTCCCCATTTTTTCACCCTTCCCATCAACTTTCTCCTTGTCTTTCTAACTAGTTCAACTAGTTCATTAACCAATGAAGCGAGTGGGAATATTTGAGGCCAAGACCAGACTCTCCTCCCTGGTGGCGGAGATCATGTCGGAGGGCGAAGTCTTCCAGATCACCAAGCACGGCCACACCGTCGCCGAGCTCCGCCCCCCTCAAGCCCAAGCCACCCGCCCTCAACGCGGCGTAGCCCGCGGACCCAGCTTCTGGATCGCTGAAGACTTTGAGGAACCACTTTGACCTGCTGAAGACCGCAGACTGACTGACTCCCTGACAATGCCGCTGATTCTCAGGCCCCGGGACTTACCCCCGGGGCCTTCTCTCCCCCAGTAACCCCGACCATGAACCTCCTCCTCGACACCAGCTCCCTGCTCTGGTTTCTCGACGGCTCCTCCGAGCTGCCGGATTCCGCGGCAGCGCTCATCGAGAGTGAGGACGCCCGGCTCCTGGTCAGCTCGGTCACCACTTGGGAAATCGCCATCAAGGTCGGCCTCGGCAAACTCCGCCTCCCCTACGCAGTGGGCGAAGAACTCGAGAACACCCTCACCAAAAACGGCTTCGAACTCCTCCCCCTTAGCAACGCCGGCCTCGAACGCACCAGCCGGCTTCCCGAGCATCACCGCGATCCCTTCGACCGCCTTCTCGCGGCCGAAGCACTCGAACACAGTGCTACCATCGTCAGCCCCAATCCCGTCTTCGACGACTACGGGGTCCGCCGCCGCTGGTAACTCTTAAGGATCAATATCCTTCGCCGCCCAGGCCTGGAACGCTTCCCGCAACTGCAGCGTCATCTCCCCGGGCACATCACGCAGATCCACCCCGTCCACGGACCGAATCGGCTGCACTTCCCGGGTTGTACTGGTCAAAAACGCTTCTTCCGCACCGGCAAGCGCCGTCAGCGGCACCGGCTTCCGCTCTACCGGAATCCCCTCCCGCCCACACAATTCCAGAACCAAGGCCCGCGTCACCCCCGCCAAACATCCACTGCTCAAGGGCGGTGTGACGAGATGATCATCCAACATCAAAAACACATTGGAACCACTCCCTTCACAAAGCTGATGCTGCGTGTTCCCGAAAATCGCCTCTCCCGCCCCGGCCTTCTTGGCCCGGGCAAGCGCCACCACATTCTCCCCATACGAAGTGCTCTTCACCCCCACCAAGGCTCCCGACTCATTCCGCGTATAGGGCACGATCGCCACATCAACCATCTCCCCATAAACCGGTGCCTCCACCGCCGCGACAATCACCGTCAATTCTCCCGCGCCACGATCACTTCCCAAAGGACCCTCCCCCCCCGTCACCGTAATCCGCACCCGCGCCGCCCCTTCATCGAGGCCATTGGCCCCCATCACCGCAGTCATTGCCTCCCGCAACAACTCACTCGACGGCGCCTCCATTCCCAGCACCTCCGCCGAACGAGTCAACCGCTTGTAATGACGCGTAAACGCAAACGGCGCCCCATCCTTCGCAACCAAGGTCTCAAACACCCCGGTCCCCACCGTCAGCCCATGATCAAAGGGCGAGATCCCCGCCTCCTCCGGAGCGCTGAGCCCCCCATTGATCCATACCGAACCGTTCTCGACCATGACAAGCAGCACCCGACTCCCTTCCCACCTCAATTGCAAGCCAGAACCCCCTGGTATCCAGTATGCAATATGCGACCTGGGACCGCGGACTTGAGTCCGCTCCACTCTTCCCGTCCCCTCCGTCGCCATC
>JAPKDA010000226.1 GCA_028822695.1 Akkermansiaceae bacterium | reverse complement strand
TCCTTGGCCTCAAGCGAGTAAACCTCGGCCCGCAGGATGTGGGCAAGCCTCGAGCCCCAAGTGGTCACCCCGTACCGGTTCCCGGCGGTCGCCTCCTGGTCGGTCCAGTGCATCTCGGCCGACTTGGCTCCCTTTTGGATCTCGCTGGGTGTGGCGGGGAAATAGGTGTTGCGCCACTGGTTCCAAAGGTACAGCGGTTCATGCCCGTTAATGACGAGGTGGTAGTTGCCGTTCTCAGCCGTGAAAGCGACGTCGAACGGCCGGCCGCGCACGTAGGAGAAGGAGCGGTCGCCCGTGATGATGTCGTGCCATATGCCGTCGATCTTGCGGGAGACATTGATGCCCCGCGGCAACGTGGAGCCCCCGCCAAGCGCCATGTCCTTGGTGTTGATGAAAATGACCCGGGCGAAGTTGTTCTCGTCCTTGTAATCGTAAACAAAACCCATCCCGTCGATGGCGGTGAGATAGTCGTTGGCGCTGAATGACTGGAAGCCAAACTCGAGTAGGAAGTTCTCGCTTTCAATCGCCGGCCCGATGAAAAGCGCCCCGTCGCCATCGGCTTTCAGGATGCTCTTGTTGGTGGGACTGGCGGTGTACACGTCCTTCATCTGGAAGAAACCACCATGGGCGCTGGACACCCAACCCCCGGCCATTGCCCCTCCCTTGGCGGGATCGGTCCATCCCTTAGGGAGTAGTGTCTGGCTGTCATGACCGTCCCATGCGTCCTCAAACACGACCTTGTTTCCTACAGTGACGGTTACGTCCCTAAACAAGGCCCCTGAACCGACTGGAATATAGTCAGTGATCGTGTCGGCGGCACCCTGATGGGCGAAACCAACCCCTGCCCGGCCCGATGCCAAGCCATCATCATTGAACGATAAAAGCTCGGAGGCACCATCCGCGTCGAAGTCTTTCAGGTCGATTGGGTCGAACGGAATGGCCTGCACCGTGAACGCGTTGCCCTTGGCTGTAACCTTTAGCTTGATCATTTTCAGCACGTCATCCTCCGGGTCAGGAGTCATCCAGTCGTCATATTCCTCGATCATGGTATACACCCCGTTCACCTTCTTCTGTATGCTCAACCCGACCTGCGGCCAGGCACCGCCGGCGTCGTTGCCTGACAGTGAAACACGGTACCAGTTTTCCTCATCCTGATAACGGAAATAAAGACAGCTTGTGTTCAAGTCCCCGACCACAACCGTGGCTTCGTAGGTGCCGTCCTTCCAATCCTCCTCCCAGACCGAATCCTTCAGGATGATCTTCTGCCCCTCCCAGTCGGTATTTTCATTCTCCTCGGAGGCTCCCTCGAAAGTGCCGCTGTTCTCCCAGATGCCCTTAAATCCATCACCAAAATCAGCCAAGGTCATTCGGCCGGCGGTGAAAGGACTCGATACACTCGTGTTCTCCCAGTTGGATGGGACCGCGTACAACAGTACCTCTGCTGACCCCGGATTGGTGCGGCGGCGATATTCGTCGATGTTGCTCACACCATCACCGTCACTGTCATCGTCCGCTTTGCCTGCCAGATCACCGATGTATTGCTTCTCCC